>JAGHSP010000405.1 GCA_018065815.1 Candidatus Sodaliphilus limicaballi
CATCACTGAAAAGACAATTTTTTTTACTATCTTTGCACTCAATTATGTACATTATTGAAAAAAAATAAAAATTAGGATATATGTTTGACAATTTAACAGAGAAACTTGAACGGTCATTTAAACTGCTCAAGGGACAGGGCCAGATCACAGAGATCAACGTGGCCGAGACTCTTAAAGAGGTGCGTCGCGCGCTTATCGATGCCGACGTTGAGTATAAGGTAGCAAAACAGTTTGTCGATACAGTTAAGGCCAAGGCAATGGGTGCCAACGTGATCAACGCCCTCAAGCCTAGCGAGCTCATGGTGAAAATCGTGCATGACGAACTTGCCGAGCTCATGGGTGGCGAGGCTGTGGGTCTCAACATCGAGGCACAGCCTGGCAAGCCCGCTATCATCCTGATGGCCGGTCTCAATGGTGCCGGTAAGACAACCATGAGCGGTAAGCTCGCCCTCATGCTCAAGAACCAGAAGCGCAAACCGCTGCTTGCTGCCTGCGATACCTTCCGCCCCGCTGCGATGGAGCAGCTGCGCGTGCTCGCCGAGCAGGCCGAGGTGCCCATCCACCTGGAGCAGGGTGCTACCGACCCCGTGGCAGTGGCATTGAATGCCATCGAGCAGGCTAAAGCCGAAGGGCACGACGTGGTTATCGTCGATACCGCAGGCCGCCAGTCTATCGACGAGGAACTCATGGTGCAGATCAGGAACCTCAAGGACGCCGTCAACCCCAGCGAGACATTGCTGGTTATCGACGCGATGATCGGCCAGGAGGCTGTGAACACCGCCAAGATTTTCAACGAGCGCCTCGAGATCGACGGCGTGATCCTCACCAAGCTCGATGGTGACACCCGTGGTGGTGCTGCCCTCTCGGTGCGTCACACCGTGAACAAGCCCATCAAGTTTGTGGGTATAGGCGAGAAACTCGATGCCATCGACCCCTTCCGCCCCGCCGGTATGGCCGACCGCATCCTGGGCATGGGTGATATCGTTTCGTTCGTTACACGCATGCAACAGCAGTATGACGAGGAAGAGGCTCGCAAGCTGCAGAAAAAACTTGCCAAGAACCAGTTTGACTTCGATGACTTCCTCAAACAGATAGGCCAAATCAAGAAGATGGGTAACATCAAGGACCTCGCGTCGATGATCCCCGGCGTGAGCAAGGCAATCAAGGACGTTGAAATCGACGACAACGCATTCAAGGGCATTGAAGCCATCATCTACTCTATGACCCCCTACGAGCGCAAGCACCCCGAGGTGATCAACGGCTCACGTCGCCAGCGCATCGCCAAGGGTAGCGGAACCAGCCTGCAAGAAGTGAACCGACTGCTCAAGCAGTTTGAGGCTACGCGCAAGATGATGCATCAGGTTTCTACAATGAAGAATCCAATGAAGATGATGCGCGGCCGCCGCTGATTTTTCAACAAACTAGAAGTTCTGGATTATTTAGATGTTCTAGATGGTCCAGAACTTTTTTAGAAGATGAATATACGCTTGCACCTATCGCTCTTGCTGTACCTCATGTGTACACTTGCTGTCGCCACGCCTTTGTCGCGGCAACAGGCCCTTATGCGCGTGCAAGCTGTGCTGGGCCGTGAAGTGGCTGCGGCAAGGGCTCCGCTGGCGGCACGAGCAAACCAAGCCACATCTCCCTACTACATCTTCGGCGGCGAGAACTCGTTTGTCATCGCATCGGGCGACGACCGCCTTCCGGCAGTGCTAGGTTATAGCGACAACAGCGTCATCGACCCTAACGACATGCCCGAGGGACTGAAACTGCTGCTTGAACAATATGAGCACATGACAGCCACCGGCACTACCTACAAGCATAACTCCGGCACACTGCCAGGACATGCCATTGCGCCATTGATCAAGACTCGATGGGGACAACTCGCCCCGTTCAACAAGATGTGCCCTGCACTAGACACGCTGGGCAATCATGCCAACACCGGCGGCGTGGCAACTGCCATGGCACAAATCATGAGGTTCTTCTACTGGCCTAGCAGGACTACTATTGACTTACCGGCCTACATTTCCTACGACCTAATGATAGAAGTGCCTGCTATCGAGAACGAGCCTTTCCCGCTGTGGAACAACATCAAGGAATACTACTACGCCACCGACATCGACTCAACTGCCGTGGCAGTAGCCCAACTGATGAGGTTTTGCTCACAATCGGTCAAAACCAACTTCAGCACCAGTTCCACATCAACGCTGGCCAACGCTGTGCCGGCACTGGTAAACTACTTCAACTATGCCAACACCGCCCGCTACGTTCAACGCAAGCAATTCACCGCACAGCAATGGGCGCAGATGCTTCGCAACGAGATTGCAACACGCCGGCCTGTCATCTACCGCGCACAGCGGCACGATGGCGTGGGACAGGCGTTTCTGTGTGATGGCATCGACGAGAATGGCCTGGTGCACATCAACTGGGGATGGCAAGGCAGCGGAGACGGATATTTCAGACTCACCGAAATCAACCCCAACGACTCCATTGGCAGCAACGCCTATGGGCTAGAAGCAGCCATGGTGATAGGCATTCAATCTACCAAATTCATCGACCCCGCTCCCGTTCCCAACGTGCTGTCGTTCCACAGCTTGTCGCTGCCCCTAACGCAGTACACACGCCCGTCTTCCAGCGATGCCTTCGACGGAGTCATCATCAACGGACGCTTCACTAACGCCACATTCACCATCGACAACTTCGACCTGGGATTTGCCTTGCACGACAGTTCGGGCAACTGCGTCAAGACGTTCTCATGTGCCACTATCAACAAATTAGCGCCCACCTATGGCGTGACGCGCGACTGGACCGTGAACATAGGTTCCGACCTCGCGCCTGGCCACTACTCCATCAGGCCGGTGAGCCGTGTGAGCGGCAGTGAGCAGTGGCATTTGTGCACAGGCAGCGATGGCTACTGGATTGACGCCCATGTTGACGGCAACGTCCTCACTCTCGTGCCCCAAGGCAATGCCGCGCCGGGGCTCGTGAGAATCGACAACGTGACCATGACAGGAACGATGCAGGCAAGACGTGCTGTTGAGGCTTCCGTTTCGGTAACCAACATAGGCAAGCGCGAATTCAATTACATCTACCTGCTTCTCGACGGCACCTGTGTCACAGCAGCGACTTGCGAAATGGCGCAGGGCGACAGAGACTCGGTGACGATGCGCTTCACACCCGCCGAGGCGGGAAACCACGAGGTGATGCTGGCACTCGACCGCAATGGCGAGTCACCGTTGTGGCACGGCAACGTCAACACAATAGACCCAGTGAATGCCCAACTGGAATTCAGCAACATGAAACTAGCCGACATGCGAACAGGGCGCATCATCGTGAGCGGCACAATGAGCGTCACCGCCAAGGTGACCAACAAGGGCACACAGCCCTTTGACGATGTGGTTGTTGCACAATTCTACCGGCAGACCACCAAACGCGACAGCGTGCTACACGCCACCTGCACACAGGCTTTAAAACTGGCTCCTGGCGAGGCGGCTACGATAACGATCAATGCCGAACACCTCAACGGCGACGAACTGTATAACGTGGCATTGGGCTACTATGACGCATCCACGCTGGTGCATGCCATCTCATCGCCTTTCTACACCATGCTGGGCGACCTCAAAGCCGGTGACCTCAATGGTGACCGGGCTATCGACATCAAAGACGTGAGCCTGCTCATCAACGAACTGCTGGGACGACCGCCCATCATGGACTATGAAGGCCGGCAAGACGTCAACAACGACGGTTCTGTAGATGTGAACGACCTCAATCGCAACATCAACACCGTACTAGGCAAGGACTACAAATAGCTGCTTAACAGAGCACAGTTTTAATTATTTTGCTATCATTCAGCAAGTTTTTGACATAATTTGATTATCTTTACATTTTGCATTAGTATATATTAGACAAACACTAAATAATAGTATATGAAGAAACTATATTTTAGCCTTATAATGATGGTTGTCGCAGTCCAGGCATGGGCAGTGGCAGCAGTGGGTACCACCTTCAGCGTCGGAGACCTCACTTATCGAGTGATGAGCACGGGCGACAGCGAGACCTACCCCAGGGTTTATGTTACCGGCCTCAGCTCAACCGGTTCAAGCACATCGGACCTTGCACTTGCCATACCTACAAACGTAACTTACAATAGCACCGTTTACTATGTCGATGAAATTACTTCCTCGGCATTCAAGGGCAAAACCAATATCAAGTCGGTAAACATCAAGTATGGCGTCAGGGCGATCGCTGCCAATGCCTTTGAGAACTGTACCAGCATGACTTGGGCGAGTATGCCCAGTTCGATGTACTTCATTTACAGCAAGGCGTTTGCCGGCTGCAGCAAGTTGACAAAGGTTTACTATGCTCTTGCCGACCCCACTGGCCGTGTCATCAACAACGATGCATTCCCCAGCAACTCCGGCATGACGCTGTATGTGCCCAAGACCAATCCCAACTCGGTGCATCTGTACAAGAATTTATCTCCATTCGCAAAGTTTGCCACGGTTACAAAGTCAAACCAGGCCTATGACATGTATTACAACACGGGCGAGTACATGTGTGTCACCGACTCCCCCGCCAAGGGCAAGAGCGGAAAGGCGACCCTGGTGGGCTTCAACCCCAGTGCAAACAAGGTGGTTGACGGCACCCTGAGCCTTACCAGCAAGAATGTGAGCTTCGGCGGCTATACCTTTGCCGTGACCGCCGTTGCCGACAGTGCCTGCCTCAATGTCACCGGCCTCAAGAAAATCGACATCGCCGGAGCATCGGCGCTCACCACCATAGGCACCAGGGCATTTGCCGGCTGTACCGCTCTTGAATCGGTCACACTCAACGAGGGACTGAACAAAATAGGCAACTATGCCTTCTACAAGTGCAGCGCACTGCCCACGATTCAAATCCCGGCTTCGGTAACAAGCGTGGCAAGCAACTTCGTGGACCAGTGCACCAACCTCTTTTCTATCAGCGTGACCAGCGGCAACAAGAATTACTTATCAAACAGCGGTATCCTCTATAACAATGGCGGTACCACCCTGCTGCGCTGTCCGCCTGCATGGGCTGGCACACTCACCGACGACCGTTTCCCGTCATACTGCCAGGAGATAGGATCGCAGGCATTTGCCGATTGCAACACGATTATCAATGTCTATTTGCCTTACGGTGTGAAAAAAATAGGCTATAAAGCATTCTCGGGCAGTAGTATTGAACTGGTTAGAATCCCCAGTTCAGTAACCGAGATGGGCGATTACACATTCTATAACTGTACAAGCCTCTCCGACCTGTACATCAACGTCGCAACACCACCCGCCATCACCAGCAACACATTCCTCAACTGCAAGAAGACCAAGCTTGTGTGTCCCTGGGGTAGATCAACTGCATATAAAAGCGCCGACTACTGGAAGACATGGAGTTCATTCTATGTAGGTGCCTACGACCTGAGTGACAAGAACTTCATCTCCACGGCAGGCAAATTGCTCAGCACCTACAGCCGCTACACAGTGGTCAGCACCGAGCCCCAGGACATCAACGGCACCATCTATAGCGGACGTGCCCATCTGGTTATAAACAATAGTGCCACCACTACCAGCACCTTAAATGTGCCCGAGTACGTCACATCTAACGACGGCCGCAAGTTTGCCGTTACCTGCTTTGACGATATGGGTAATGCGCAACCCTATGATTTCAAGGTGAACCTTGGCGTTAATATCGACACCATAAGTGCCCAAGCTTTCAAGAACCAAACCCACCTCACACAGGTGACTCTCAATCCCAACATCAAGGTGATTGACACCGAGGCATTCTCTGGCTGCACCAATCTCGCGAGCGACTTCCTCCTGCCCTACGGCACAAAATATCTGGGACAACGAGTCTTTGCCAACACCGCTGTCAAGAAGATACTCATCCCCTCGACGTGCAACATGGGATTTTATATGCTTGACAACTGTTCTAAACTCGAAGAGTTGTATATGAATTACACTTACGCAACAGGCAAGCACATGAACGTATACACCTTTACCAA
>JAGHSP010000191.1 GCA_018065815.1 Candidatus Sodaliphilus limicaballi
AAATTAGACTATAATTATTTATAAATTTAATAAAAAACGCGTACTATAAATTTTGCGTTTACGGTCGGACTCAACAAATGGCTTGGTGACTGGTGGGGGCAGTTTACTTTTTACTGGTTTTAATTTTGTGGTGTGGGCTATTTGGAGTAACTTTGCAAAAAATCAGTCCAGATGAAACAGAAGTATGATTTTGATGCAGTCGTAGAACGTCGCGGCACTCATGCCGTCAAGTGCGATTGCTTGAACGAGGAATTCGGTTGCAGTGACTTGTTGCCGCTGTGGGTGGCCGATATGGATTTTGCTGTGTGCCCTGCAATTACACAGGCTTTGGTGGACAGACTGTCATCTCACCCTGTGTATGGTTACACAAAGCCAATTGCCAGTTATTGGCAATCGGTCATTGACTGGCAGCGTGAGCGCAACGGATTTGAACTGACGTCCGAAGAACTCTGTTTCATTCCAGGTATCGTCTCGGGGTTCGGCCTAGCGCTTAACTTCTATACTGTTCCGGGAGACAAGGTCGTGATACAAGAACCCGTTTACCACCCTTTCCGTCGTCTCATTGAGGGCAATGGTCGCGTCACAATCAATAATGCGCTGGTGGAAAACGAGTCGGGTTACTATGATATGGACTTTGCCGACCTGGAACGTATCTTCGCCGAGCAAAAGCCCGTGATGATGGTGCTGTGCAACCCTCACAACCCTGTGGGTATCTCATGGCCGGCCGACGTGTTGCGTCGAGTGGCAGAGTTGGCATGCGAATATGGCGTTATAGTTTTCAGCGATGAAATACATGGAGACTTGATGCTCGGCGGCAACAAGCACACTCCGTTTGCGTCGGTTAGCAACGAGGCCGCGTCGGTTGCGCTCACTTTCGGAGCTCCGAGCAAAACTTTCAACATCGCTGGCATAGTGAGCTCATGGTGTGCTATCAAGAATCCTGCGCTTCGCAATCCGTTTTTCCAGTGGCTAGAGACTAACGAGCTATGCAGCCCTACTTTGTGGCAATGGTTGCTACCGAGGCCGCCTATCGTCATGGTGGCGAGTGGTTGGACCAGTGCCTTGAGTATATAGAAGGAAACGCCGACTATGTGTGCCGCTATTGCGAGGAGCGCATACCTGGGGTCAAGGCCGTGAAACCGCAAGCCTCATTTCTCGTGTGGCTGGACTGCCGCGGATTGGGGTTGGGCCATGACGAAATCATAAGACTTTTTGTTGATAAAGCAGGTTTGGCCCTCAACGAGGGAAGCATGTTTGGCGAGGCCGGCAGAGGATACATGAGGCTCAATGTGGCATCTCCTCGAAGCGTCATTGTGACTGCAATGGCTCGCCTTGAAAAGGCTGCAAAAGACTTAAAGTGAGACTTGAGCTTACTTAATAAAGAAATACTTTAATAGAATAAAGGTAATAACCATTGCGATAGTAATATGAAAATACAATATGCATCTGATTTTCATCTCGAAAACAAAGAGAACACTGCATATCTGGGCGAATCGCCGCTGCAGGTGGCGGGCGACATACTTTTGCTCGCCGGAGATGTCTTTGTGATGGGCAAGGATGATGACTATTTGCAGCGATTTCTTAACTGGTGCAGCGAGTCGTTCACCCGCACCCTTATTGTACCTGGCAACCATGAGTTCTATGGCGGAGAAGACATCAAGTCCACGCTAGGAGGGTGGGAGTTGAAACTCCGCGACAACGTGAGTTGCTTGAACAACAAGCGTGTGGTGGTCGATGGAGTGGAGCTGATCTTCACCACGCTGTGGGGCGATGTCCCGGCCGAAGCCGAGTCAATCGTGAACAAATACATGCCAGAATGTAGCAGTGCCCGTTATGGCCAGCTGCATTTCAAGGCGTGTCACTATGGCGAGGCGCATGCCGCATGCCGGCTTTGGCTCGACAAAGTGCTGAATGACCCGTTGTCCTCTCGCAGGGTAGTCGTTACGCACCATTGCCCCGTGCGGGTTGAGGACCCCAAGTATGAAAGCAACGGGCTGAGCCATGCCTTTGTCAACCCCATGGAAGGTTACGTTGAAGCCAGCGGGGTGGATGCGTGGATTTTTGGACACACTCACTACAATGGCGCCCGCGGAACTCGGGTCGGAGGTACCGTATTGTGCACCAATCAACTCGGGTATGCCGCCAAAGGAGTGTGTGACGGTTTCTCTCGGAA
Source organism: Candidatus Sodaliphilus limicaballi (assembly GCA_018065815.1). Taxonomy (GTDB): domain Bacteria; phylum Bacteroidota; class Bacteroidia; order Bacteroidales; family Muribaculaceae; genus Sodaliphilus; species Sodaliphilus limicaballi. The sequence goes on from JAGHSP010000191.1 coordinate 2,174, forward strand.
CTGCGTGGTAGAAGTGTGAGTTGCTATAA
>JAGHSP010000350.1 GCA_018065815.1 Candidatus Sodaliphilus limicaballi
TGCGTTGCCTTCAACGTGACAAGCCGCGAGCAGGTTATCATCAACACATGGTACGGCGGTGAGATGAAGAAGGGTATGTTCTCAATGATGAACTACTACCCCCCCCCAAGGGCATCGCTTCAATGCACTGCTCTGCTAACTGCGACATGAACGGCGAGAACACAGCTATCTTCTTCGGTCTGTCAGGCACAGGTAAGACCACCCTGTCAACCGATCCCAAGCGCCGCCTCATCGGTGACGACGAGCACGGCTGGGACGACAACGGCGTGTTCAACTTCGAGGGTGGCTGCTACGCTAAGGTTATCGGCCTGAGCAAGGAGCACGAGCCCGACATCTACGGCGCTATCAAGCGTAACGCTCTCCTTGAGAACGTGACAGTGGACGCCGAGGGTAAGATCGACTTCAACGACAAGAGCGTGACCGAGAACACTCGCGTTTCTTATCCCATCCACCACATCAATAACATCCAGCCCGGTTCATCGGCTCCCGCTGCCAAGAACGTGATCTTCCTGAGCGCTGACGCATTCGGCGTGCTTCCTCCCGTGTCAATCCTGACTCCCGAGCAGACTCAGTACTACTTCTTGAGCGGTTTCACTGCTAAGCTCGCAGGTACCGAGCGCGGCATCACCGAGCCCACTCCCACATTCTCAGCTTGCTTCGGCCAGGCATTCCTCGAGCTGCACCCCACAAAGTATGCTCAGGAGCTCGTTAAGCGCATGGAGAAGAGCGGCGCTAAGGCTTATCTCGTGAACACTGGTTGGAACGGCACAGGCAAGCGTATCTCGATTCCCGATACACGCGGTATCATCGACGCTATCCTCGACGGCTCAATCCTCAAAGCAGAGACCAAGAAGATCCCTCTGTTCGACTTCGAGGTTCCCACTGCTCTGCCCAACGTTAACCCCGCTATCCTCGACCCCCGCGACACTTATGCTGACGTTGCAACATGGGAAGAGAAAGCAAAGGACCTTGCTGCTCGCTTCATCAAGAACTTCGGCAAGTACACAACTAACGAGGCTGGCAAGGCACTCGTAGCTGCTGGTCCCCAACTCTAATTAATTTGCAATACAAGAAATAATAAAACAAATTAATTATATCCCCGTCACCTGCTGTCCACCACCGGACGGCAGGTGATTTTTCCTAGATAAACTAGCACACCATAGAAGACTATAAAAAC
>JAGHSP010000108.1 GCA_018065815.1 Candidatus Sodaliphilus limicaballi
AAGTTTTGATTATGAAGAAATTAGTTTTTACGCTGTTTTCGGCGTTAATGCTCACTTCTTGCGGTCTCATGGGAGACATCGCAATGGACTCGACCGATATGGATGGCGTGCGCACTGTGCTCACGACTAACAAACACATGATGGGCAATATGGACATTGCTCTGGGTTGCCGCATCAATAAGACCGACACAGTGGCAGGGCTATTGCTCACGTCGGACGAGAAGTCAAGCCATGGTCTGTTTGCAAAAGGAGAGCGCCTGCGTGTAGAACTCGCCGACGGCGAGGTGATCACGTTGAAGAATATCTATGATAAGGAATACAACAAAGAGACAACGGTGAGCGAGAGTGAACGCATAGTTGACGAGCAAGTGGGGTATGACTACGTGTATAGCCCCTATACTGATAATGTGTATATCACTCCCCACTATTTCACTGCGGTGATCCCGGAGCGACACACTTACACTTCTACGTTGTCATACGCTCTGTATCCTGTGACTTACAAGCAGTTGTTGTCGATGATGAACAAACCTGCCGTGAAGGTGGGTGTTGAGAGTGAAGACGGCTATACCACGATGGACAAGCCTGAAAACTTTGCTGGCATCATCACTAACATTTACAACAGGCTCACAGGACACAAGTGAGAGATCTTGCCAGCCACGAAGAGGCTGGCAAGACCACAGGATGGTTATAGCGGTTTCTTTGCGAAGAGGTTGCCTGAATGGCCGTTTAAGCCTGAATATCCGTTGAGGGCGGTGTCGCTAGTAATGACATCGTACCTGTCTAGGACTATGCACACCGAGTCGTTGCGGTAAATGAATGTTTCGACATCGTTTGTTTTTATGTGACCGATGCCGAGATGGTCTTGCAAGGCTTTGCTGATGGCATCGACGTGGATGCATTCTTGCAGGATTACCTTGTCGTTTAGTGTGGCAGTGATGACGTCAGAATCGGTATCTACATTGAAATCCTGATTTGAGCTGTTGGTTGATCCATAGAAATAAGGATATCCTAGGGTTGTGGTGTTGACAGGTTGGTCACGATCAAGGCTGATGAAGAACACAGGGAACTCGTCGAGCCCATTGGTGGTGTTTATGTCCAGGATGCCGCTTTCTTTGAGCGATTTGTATTCTTCATTTACCTGGCTGTATCCTAACACATTGCAAAGGTAGGAGTAGGCAGCCTGCATTTGCTCAATCTCCTTATTGTGTTTGTCAAGATATTGTCTGCTGAACGGCGTGAAATTCCCGTCAAGGTCGCGTGTGCCCAGTGCGTCCATTGACTTCTCGAGCCTTGCCGTCTGTGCAGTGATGCCGATGTATCGTGCAGTGATGCCGGGAATGAATGTGAACAGGGCGATGATGGCGGTGGCACCACCGAGAATGAGTTTCAGGTGGTTGCCGCGTTTTAGGGAGAGCAGTAGCGATGCAACTGTGAAAAGAGTCCCCATTGCCAGGATATAGATGCGGTTCTCGGTGAGTGAATATTCCATGACGCGGTGTGAGATGCCCCACCAGAATAGCACTAGCAGCGGGATGCTGATCACGCCAAACCACTTGTAGAACCAGTTGAAGTAGCGCGATGGTGCACACAGGTGCATTGTGTAACCAAGCAGAGTAGCGGCATAAAGCGAGACAATGAGAGTAGCCACTCCTCCTTCGGGCAGTTTCATGCCGACAAAAGAAGAACCTGCATATAAATATAAGAATAAGGTGTAGAGTACAATGGCTGGTGAAATCACATAATGGGCGATGGTACGCAGGAATGTGGCTACGGTATTACTCAATGCGTCGCCGTTGTGCCTGAAGTGGAGCACGACTAACATGAGTGGAGTGATAAAGTACAAGTTCCACTGGTAACTGTACACAAACCATGAGTTGTTATGATAAAGAGTTTCAGCGGTATAGGCGATGAACATATCTATGAAATAGATGATGAGTGCGGTGAACATAGCGAGGCTTGCATCTACAAGAAATGTGATGATACGTGCCGATAGCATCTCTTCGCTTTGTGTGTCGCGCAGGCAGAGGAAGATGCCGCCACCTGCTGCGGCATAAGACATCAAGAACCATGTCGGACCCGGGGAGAATGAAAGGTATATTGACAGAATCGACAACAAAGACACTCCTGTAATTCCGACTAACCAGTATAATAAGCGTTGCTGCTTGCCAAACAGCAGGTTGGGAATAAAGCATGAGGCAAAGAAAAGCGGGAAATAGGCCTCAATGTGCGGCAAATTCTCATAGCCCTTTGTTTCAAAATGATGGAGTACGACTGTAAGAACTGTGAAAAGGGTGCAAGTGAGGGTTTCTAGCGGTGCTTGTGCCACTAGCTGCGTGAAAGTGTTCTTGAATTATTGTTTCATAAAAGGTTTGTAAAATTAATAAGGAATAAATAAGCAACCTGTTATGACGTGGTAACTATTTCCCAATGGAAATCTCCGTGCCGATCTCACTCTCACAGATGATTTTATTAATATTTAATTTCTTCAACTAAAATATCTTTGAGATCCGTGAAATCTGCGCGGTGAGTCTGCAAAAAAACACTATTGGTGTATAGTTGTTATGACGTAACATACCGATTGCGTGTCACAAAAGTAATAATTGCTGTGACACTATCAATGCTGGACGGCGGTGCGATGTGTGAATCCAGTTGTTTTTTGTATGAACCTATTGCTCGCTGTGGTGGTGATGATGATGGTGGTGGTGATGGTGGTGCTTTCCGCCGAAGAACTTGCGGAAGCGGTGGATGAGGAACAGCTTCAACAGTCCAAGAGCAGAGAAAGCTCCTGCCGTGTTGGCCACGATGTCGAGAGTCTCGAAGCAACGGTGGTTGCTAAGCGCTAGTTGCCCGCACTCCATGAGCAACCCGATGATTGCCGCAATGCACGTGATGAGTATTTCCTTGCTCAAAACGGTGTGGTGTGGGTATTTGTGCTTAACGTAGTCATAGATAAAGGCAGTGGTTGTGACAAAATACATGATGAAATGTGCTATCTTGTCGCTGCCAGGAAATAAAGAAATAGTGGCCCCCACCGGATTGTCGGTCAGGGAAAAATAGGCAACCAGAGCGACCACGATGGCCGATGGTATTCCTGATGGTATAGCGAGAATTAGTTTTCGCATTTAGTCAAGACGTGATTATGTGTATTAAAGGGTTTATGGGCACGGTGTCCATGCTATGTGGTGCAAATGTAGTGCAAAAATATGGAAATATGAAGTTTTTTTGCAAAAAAATGTGTAAATACTGCGGAAATTACTATTTTTGCACTTAAATGGGAACGATTAAAGATTTCTTCACAATCACCCGCCATGAGCGAATAGGTGCAGTTGCGGTGCTGATGTTACTGTCAGCAGCGGTGCTGGCACTGGTGATTGCGCAGAGAGCCGAGTCGTCGCCCGATGCAGTAGATAGTGCGGCAGTTGTCGTGTTTGAGCAACGCTGTGACTCTATTGCGGCATCGCGTGACTCGCTGCCCGCCAGGAAGCAATCTAAAAAAAAGAGCAAGTCAAAAAAGAAAACAGGAACAGAGCGAGGGCATCAGGCGCCCGACCGCAGGCTTGACCCTGTGCCTGGATTTTGACCGGAACGGTACCCGCTAGAAAAGGAATATAAATTAAATAAAGGAAATTTAGACGACAGAAAGAGGACGATTTGCAACTCGGCTAGGAGCGATAGCAGCAACCGTGGGGTCGGCTGTG
>JAGHSP010000285.1 GCA_018065815.1 Candidatus Sodaliphilus limicaballi
TTAAATTTTTTATTAACAATGCATTACTACAGTTTAAAATCCCGCTACTTGCGGGTAATGCTCCTGTCGTTAGTGTTCTTGTTGACCGCCGGACAAGCCTCGGCTAGATACATCTACTTTAAGAACGAAACATCTACCACATGGAGCCAAATTAATGCTTACCTATGGGATGGCGATGGAGGTTCCTCTTCATGGCCTGGAGGAGTAATGGAAAGCATAGGAGATTCTTGGTACCGCATCGAAGCCGGTTCATGTAAATGGGTTATTTTCAATGACAACGGAAATAACGATGCCAATAAGAGAACTAACAATGTTTCTATCCCAGAGGGGAAGAATGCTTTCCGTTTTAAAGGAAATGGCTACAACGATGATCGAGGCGAGTGGGACATTTACAATGAAACAACTTGGACCATCGTCGGTGTAGCAGCTATCGTTAATGGCGATGCGTGGACCACTGACACTAAAGCCAACGACATGGTTAAAGGAGCAGACGGTAAATACACTCTCATCGTTGAGAAAACAAACCTTGCTGCCGGAGACTATGAGTATAAGGTAGTAAAAAATCACAGTTATAGTGACGGAGAGTTCCCATCAGGACAAAATAACAATACTCTGACCATCTATGAAGCAGGTGACTATACTATCACTTACACTTACGATGGTGCATCTTCTCTGACCGCTACAGCTATTAAGAAAGTTACTAAGGTTGAGACTCCGACCTTCTCTCTTGCTGGTGGTACTTACCACGCTGCACAGAGCGTAACAATCGCTTGTGCTACCGACGGTGCTACAATCTATTACACCACCGATGGCAACAATCCCACAACAAGTAGCACCCAATATACAGGTGCAATTACTGTGAATGCAACTACCACCCTCAAAGCTATCGCTGCAAAGGATGGCATGGACAATAGCGAAGTGGCTGAGGCTACCTACACTATCGAACTTCCCCAGACTGGTCACCTTTATATTAAGGTGGGCGACGGTGCTTACACCAAGATGGATGCCAGCGATGGCAACTTCACTTGGCAAGGCACAATCGCCAACAATACTCTAATCAAGTTCTCTTCTAACGGAACCGACGAAGAGGCATTCCACTTTGCTTCAACAACTGCTTACGATTATGAAGTCAATGCTAGTTTTTATAGCAACCACGAAGTTACATTTGGAGCAGGCAAAGACTACATCATGAAGTGGGGCAACGGCAACTACACAATCACCGTTCCCGCTGACTACAGCAACGTGACATTCGTTCAGAACTCAGTTGAAAAGACCTATACCATCTACTACAAGGGTAACTATCGCAATGCTTACATTTGGTTAGATGGCACAAGCGAATGGAAAAAAGCTTGGCCTGGCGAAGCGATGACCCAAGATGGTGACTGGTACAAGATTGTCCTCAAAGACGAAGACAAGGACAAAGGTTACAACCGCATTATCTTCAACAATGATGACAATAACAAGACAGGCAACCTCACTATCCCCGAGTCATTGTGGGAAACTGGTGAGGCTCGCTACGACACCAACCATTGGGTAATTAACCCCAACACCGGCGTGCTTTATGTTAAGTTTGGAGAAGATGGAACTTATACATTAATGAGCAAGGACACCGATGGCAACTTCACTTGGACCGGCGACATCAACAACGATGTAGTCATCAAGTTCCGTAGCAAGGATAACAGCGACGATAATTATCACCTGCATCCCAGCGGCAGCGGAGATTACTGGGTAAATGAAACTAATCATAACGACAATCTCACATTTGGTGCTGGCTCTAACTACCTCATGAAGTGGGGCAACGGCAACTACACAATCACAGTTCCCGCCGACTACAGCAGCGTATCATTTACCAAGAATGCTGGCTATATAGAGAACGGTATTCCCGTTTATCCTATCGGTGTACAGAGTGAGACTGAGTTGAAGAAATATGACTTCGTAAACAATCCTGCAATCTATCTGCAGTGCAAGGTGCTCAATGCTGAACGCGTTTCTCCCGAGTGGCAGATGATTAAGGGCGATGATGGCAAGTATCACCTCAATGGCTTTGCAATGCGTGGTACTACGTGCCGCGACTGGGATGGCAAGAAAGATATTGAAGCACTCGCTTTCGTGCGCATCTATGATGCTAATGGCACCCACACCGCAGGTAGCTTCAAGCTCGACAAGAGTGCTTACCTGACTAATGGTGAGCTCTACAATGCTACATTTGACCCCGAGACAAATACCCTCAGCCTCACCGAGGACGAGACTGCACAAGGTCACATGCCTTTCATTGCCCTCGTAGGTAATGAGATGAAGCAAGCCGAGAACTACACAACTCCTCGCAACAGCAACACTAACAGTGCTTGGCAAGAGGCTTGGATTCAGTATGACGAGAGTGGTAATATTCTCAAAGACCGTGAGGGCAACGTGATGTATAGCACCATGTGGCCTCCCAAGAATCCTATTTACTTCACTGCAAACATCGGTGGCGAGCGTCTCTACACTTCAGAGAACATGACTTTCACGGCCGACAACAACTTCACTGCTAAAACCGGTGCTGAGTGGAAAGAGCAACTCACAGGTGATGAATATACAGGTCTTGCTCTTGACGCCAACACAAACTACGTGCGCTACGTCGTACCCGATATTTGGTTCGTAGGCCAAGCTAAGATTTGGACTGGCTGGGGAGGACAAAGCACAGACAACGGCGGCAGTTCCATTGCACAGTGGAGTAACCACGCTAACTGGGGTTACATGAACAACAAGAACGTTGGTACTCCAATTAATGCCGAAACAACATACGGCGTAAGCACTGTTGATGGCTCTAACGGTAACTTCAGGTTTGACAATCCCACCTACTTCAAGACTATCGAGTTCTACTTGAATGAAAATGACCGCAACCAGAGCAAGATTTACACCACTCTCGCATTTGGTAACGCACAGATTGAGGC
>JAGHSP010000240.1 GCA_018065815.1 Candidatus Sodaliphilus limicaballi
TCGTTTTACGCCCCATACCTGCCGTCTTTAATATATGCAGGCGACTTTTCTTGCAATTAGTAAAGAGTTCGCTTCCCATAAATTTCTCAACAGATCTTCTCGGATGTAAGACATCGGCGAGTGAGGTACAGTTATAAAATGCCCTATGCTCAATTACATTGACTGTTGTGGGCAATTTCAAGAGTGTCATTGCCTTACAGTTTTCAAATGCCGATGGACCGATATTTGTCACGCCAAGGGGAATGCGCACCTCGGTAATCTTGTCGCAGTTGTAAAACGCACTGTCCTCAACTATAACGAAATTGTCGGCAAACTTTTCCTCGGTCAATGTTCCAGTCTTGCCCTGCGGACAGCGAATCAGTCTTACCCCCGGCCTGTTATAGAGGATTCCCGAAGATGATGAGTAATTGGGGTTGCCAGCGGTCACATTGATGGTGGCAAGTTTAGTGCAGCCGTCAAAGGCATTTTTGGGAACATGGGTCATGCTCTTGGGAATGACGAAACCCACAATCTGCTCGCAGCCTTCAAGTGCTTTCTCGCCCAGCGTCACACTATTCTCTCTGATAATCAACGACGTGAGGGCTTGGTTGTAACGGAATGCGCTGTTGCCTATCTCGACAGCCATCACCTTAGCCGAAGTGAGGTAATCACAGCGCTGGAATGCAGACACACCGATTTTCTTGATGCCGTTAATATTGCTCAGGTCAACGCTCTTGAGTTTGGTGCTGTTCAGGCAAGCCGAGTCGGCAACTGCCGTGATGTTGTAACGGTAGCCAAGCAAGTTATAGTAACTTGTTCCGCACGAGGGAACGAAATTGCCGCTGGATGCACCCGAGGTGTTGCAGTTAATTCCCACCAGAGTGACGCTTCCAGCATTGTTGAGACTAGCATAACTGGTGACCACGAGTTGTGCGCCGTCGCTGAGCGAGAAGTCGCACGCGTCGCTCGACTTGACAACCATGGTGAACTTTTGCCATGCCTTCATTGCTAGGTATTTCTGCACCGAGTTAGGGTGAGTCTTGGGCACATAGAGCAGCATCGCCTGTCCGCTGGGGAAAGCCGATGAATTGAACATGCAGCCTGTGGGATCGCCCAGGGCATGATACACAATCTGCAACGCGGTGCAGCCAGCAAAGGCATTGCCCTGGATAGAGCGCATACTGCTGGGGAAGTGCACAGTCTTGAGTTTGGTACAGCCGTTGAAAGCGTATGTGCCGATGTCGCGCATACCATAGGAGAAGGTCACCTCGGTGAAGTTGGTCTGTCCCTCAAAGGCTCGTGACGACACTGTCTCAACATCGATTTGCTCACCGTTGTAGGTGATGATGCCACCCAGGGTGAGGTTAGTGAACGAGGCGCTCTTGCCAGCGCTCGAGAAGCCAGTGATAATGGCCTCGGCACGCGCGGTAGATGACGCTGCAAAGTTAATCTGATAGTTAAAGTTACCCAGAGTGAAAGTGTCACCCCCCTGCACAGCAGCCCACGTGCTGAAGCACGCCATCGCCGCAAGAACGAATATTAGTTTTCTCATATTATGTTA
>JAGHSP010000091.1 GCA_018065815.1 Candidatus Sodaliphilus limicaballi
TACTGGGGTTTAAGACCGTTACTTTGCACGTTTCGTGGTAGGGGTCTTAAACCGCGATTTTGTTACACTTCCCCCCACCAGCAGTCGTTTCACTCCCCGCAGGTCTGCGACCAGCGGTTAACCAAAGTTACGACCTCCCTGAGGTCTAAGAAATCCACAATATATATATTTTCAATGAAAAAATCAGTGAGTTCAGTGAGATCCGCGCGGGAGTTACCCCGGCCGTATTTGATTGTAATTACTTTGTGATAACATTGGAAATTTGGATGAATTCATAGGTTTCCATGCTGTCGGGATCTTTTATGAAATGTATCCCCAGTTTTTCCTTTGACGGATGTATTATTTCATTGCCGCAAGACGGGAATATCTCGAAGCTGTGGGTGTCATAGGACAAACGGAGTCGGTCGGAGTCATCATTGTGTTTCTCGTAGTTCCATCTACACAATAATGTGTCGGGATATGATTGGAAACTCTTTAACCAGTCCTCTCTATCGAATGCCTTGTCCCAATGAATGTTAATCAACAAGCATGAATCTGCTGAGATGAATTTAATTTCAGCATTGTCTTCGGCGCGATAAGTCCTGCCTACAAAGTCTTCCTCGGTGTGACCAGGGCAGCAGCTCTGCAATGCTAAAAAGATAGCTAAAACGAGTACATTTAATCGAAATGCTTTCATAATGTTGAAGTTTATTCGGTGGGCTCTTGTGGAGTCTCTGTGGTTTCGTGCTTGGGAGTCTCTGTCTTTTCTTGCTCCTTGGGAGTGGCTTTTTCCTTCTCTTTGGGCTTTTCTTTCTTTTTCTCGGTGTTGCCGCTCTCGCTCGGTGTGCTGGGCAGTGCGCCGCTTTGCGTGAGGAATCTCATGCATGCCTTGGCGCTGCCGCCGCTGTAAGCCTTGTAGATGTTGTTGGCAAAGAGGATGTCTGTAATCTTGTTTGCCTCAACATATTGCTTCATGTTCTTGGTGAAGTAGCGGGTGTCGATGACATGTATTTCCTCAAATGAGAAGAACAGGTAGCCCGGCAGTGCGTTGCCGAAGCTGTCCTTGAGGATGATGAGACGTCGGCCGTTCTTGGTCGAGGTTCGCACTTGCGTGATCTTGGTGTCTCCGCCCATGAAGGTGCAGTAGGCAGCGGTGCTGCCATCCTTGAAGTGGAAGAAGAACTCACCCTTGGCAGGAGCACTCTCGTGAGTGATATTGAACCCTTTGGACAGTGTGTAGGTGATATAGGTGGTGGTGTATTGCACGCCGCGCGGTTCGTAGGACACGAAATCTTCAGGAGCATTTTTCACTGCGATGTCGTGTGAGTAACCATACATGGATCCCACATATCCGTGAACCACCACTTTGTCATAGTTTGACAAGTCCTTAAACGGCACTTTCGCCACTTGGGCAAACTTTTGCGCGGCGTAGAATGCGCCCAGTGGTGCCCAGTGGTGGTCGGTGCGCAGGTAGATGTCTTCTTTCACGTGTTGTGACAGCGGCGTGTAGCAGTCCACAGCCTTGACCTGTGGCAGCAAATGGCTGTAAATGTTGCGAATGGTGGGCAACTGTGGTCTTGACAGTTTCTTCGCTTTCTCGGGCAGGTAAAACTCGGTGGAAGTGGGAATTACCATGCAGTAAACCTGCACTTTGCCGCCAAATGCCTCTTGGTAGGCGTTAGCGGTCTCGGCATAGGAAACACCGCCGTTGGCATCGCCTCCGTAGGCGTTGAGCGCTCTCACGTTGGGGCCCGAACCCACGATGATGATGCCTGCGGTGGCGAGTTTGGCGTTCTCGTCGGCAAGGTCTCCGCCGTCAAAGTCGGCGATATTGCGGTTGTCGTCCTCGGCAACTTCCTGGTTCTCTTCGTTGCTATCTTGCTGGTCAGAAGCATGGAACACGATATCATCCTCGCCGTTGCCCAGCGAGAGCGCAAGGTGCTGCTTTAAGCCCATCGACAGAGTCATGAGTTGGTCGCGGAACGGCTCGCTGTCGCTGAACCATTCCGATATCTCCTTGGCGTAAGTGCCATCCTTGAGTTTGTCGACGCTGAACTCGGGCACAGTGGCGAGTTCGCGGCGCTCAAGTTCGGAAAACGTGCTGCGAGGAAAAGTGGCAAACACTCCTGCCATCGTCAGGAATACTATGCTGAAAATGCAAATGAATGTCTTGTTCATAACTGTGGTTGTGCTAGTGCGTTATTGCACGAGGTAGTTGCGCAGGTACTTGGTGGTGCGAGCCGTTGCCGCATGCGCGCTGTTGTTGCAGAAGAGGATGTCGGTGATTCCGTTCTCTTTCACATAGTTGGTGAGGTTGAGGGTGAAATAACGGCAATCCACCACGTGGATGTCCTCAAATGAGTAGAACAGGTAGCCTGGTATCGCGTTGCCGAAACTGTCTTTGAGTATGAGCAGTTTGCGTCCGTTCTTGGTCGATGTGCTCACGTGGGTGAGTTTGGTGTCGCCTCCCATGAATGTGCAATAGGCGAGTCCTGATCCGTCCTTATAGCTCCAGAAAAATTCTCCCTCGTGCAGTGTTCCTGCCTTGACCACGTTGCGGCGTGACTTGTCGAGGGTGTACTCAATGTAGGTGGTGGAGTAGTCCACACCCTTGGGCACATAGTAGTAGAAATCTTCAGGATTGTTCTTGATGTCGATGCATTTAGAGAATCGATACATGGTGCCCACAAAGTCACGCACCACGCGTTTGTCATAGTGCGACAAATCTTTGAACGGAACACCTGCTGCCCGTGCAAACTGCTGGGCTGCGTAATAAGCGCCCAGCGGTGCCCAGTGGTGGTCGGTGCGAGAGTAGATGTCCTCGCTGGCGTGTTTTGTGAGTTCGGGTATGAGCGCCACGCCATGCACGTTCTTGTCGAGTGCCAGGAAGCACTTGTCTATGGCTTTGGCTTGCGAGCGGTTGACGTCGGCAATCTGGTCGCCGCCGTAGAATGCTGCCGCTGTGGGCACTGGCATGCAGTAGATGTTCACCTTGCCCTCAAAGTTGCGGTAGTACTCGTTGGCCACCTGTGCATAGTCCACCATGCACTCGCTGCCGCCGTTGAACGGGCTGAAAGCCCTCACGTTGCACGAGTCGCCCAGGATGATGATGCCTTGTGCGCCTTTGCGCATGCGGGGTTGAGAGGGGGTGTCGGTTGTCTGTGCAATGGCCGGAACCATGCTTGCTAGTATTGCAGTGAGAATGAATATCTTTTTCATTGTGATGTAATTAGAAACGTGTGTAAAGGAATGCATTGTTGGTGGCTCCCACGAGTAACGCTGTGCTCACGATGAGAACCACGATGGAGAACACGATGCGTGCGCTCATCACGGTGAAGCGGTAGAACGCGCTGCCCTCGCCGCCCATCATGTTCTGGCACAAAGTGTCGGCCCACTTGCGCACGGGCATGGCGAAGACGATTGCCACGATCCACAGCCAGAAGTTGTTCATCACGGCTGTCTCGGTGATGATGTTGGTGAACTCCTTGGCATTGCCGAATGCCACCATGAAGAACCTGCCCATTGCGTTCATGTCCACGAAGTAGAAGATTGCCCATCCCAGCACCACTAATATAAGGCTGTAGATGTGCATGATAAATGCAGGAATGCCCCATCGCAGCAGCGTGTATTTCTCTATCATCAGTATTACCCCGAAGTAGAGGCCCCACAGGATGAAATTCCAGCTGGCTCCGTGCCACATGCCGGTGAGGAACCACACGGTGAGCAGGTTGAACCACTGGTGCCGGCGGTTGCCGCCCATGGGGATGTAAACATAGTCGCGGAAGAAGCTGCCCAGCGACATGTGCCAGCGACGCCAGAAGTCGGTGATGGAGCTGCAGCAGTAGGGGTGGTTGAAGTTCTCGTTGAAGCGGAAACCCATGCAGCGGCCTATGCCTATCGCCATGTCGCTGTAACCCGAGAAGTCGTAGTAAATCTGGAACGTGAACGCTAGTATTCCCAGCCATGCGCCAGTAGTAGTGAGGTCGCCGTTGCCCGAGTCAAGGAACTGTTTGGCAATTTCCGACAACTGGTTGGCAATAATCACCTTCTTGGCCAGTCCCAGCATGAAGCGGGTGATGCCCTGGGCCACGTCGTCGGAGGTAATGGTGCGCTTGTGTATCTCGTTGACCACGGTGTCATAGCGCACGATGGGGCCGGCAATGAGTTGCGGGAACATGGAGATGTAGAGCAGCAGTCCCCAGTAGCTGCGTTGCGCCGGTGACTCGCGGCGATAGACATCGACAAGGTAGGAGAGTGACTGGAACGTGTAGAAACTGATGCCTATGGGCAACGCGATATTGGGGATGGCGCAAGGCAGGCCCAGCGCGTTGACTTGCTCGGCAAAGAAGCCGGCATACTTAAACACGCCCAGCACGCCCAAGTTGCATGCTACACCCACGCCGAGCGCCAGCTTGCGCCACCGCGTGGCGTTGTCCATGGCCCGTCCCACGATGTAGTTCATGAGCACGCTCAATAGCATCAGGAACACATACACCGGTTCGCCCCAAGCATAGAAAATGAGCGAGAACACGATGAGAACCAGGTTCTTGACCGTGTTGCTAGTGGGTATTGACGCATGGTCGTGTGCAAGCCAGCGGTCAATCAACACACCGGCCATGTAGCATATAATGAATGCTGGTAGGAATGCAAATAAGAAGAATAAGTCGGCAAATACCATAATAGGGGACTTCTATAAAAAATTAAGTGTCACTTGAACAAGTTGCGCAGGCTGGTAGCGATGAGCATGCCGTTAGACTTGGCACCTTTCACCGACGTGTGGGTACCGTCGCTAGTGTAAACCTTGCGTCTTCTCTCGTTTTGCGCCACAACTTTCGACTCCTTGTCGAGCCTGATCACGTGGCAGTTGAGCCGCTTTCCACATTGCTCGATGATGTCGCCTGCTTGCGCTATCAGTTCGGTCGAGGCCGATGTAGTCTGCATGGGCGTGAGCAGCACGATATGTGCTTTGGGGTGCTGTTGCTTGAGCAGCAACACGTTGTGCCTTACCGATAGAGCCAGCGACGTGACTTCGCTAGCCTTCATGTTGAGCACGTCGTTGTCGTTTTGCCCCCACGCCTGCTCCACGCTTTGCGCGAATGCGCCGGGACGCTTGCCCGAGAACCACGCATCGTTGGTTCCGGCTCCTATGATTATGTAGTCGGGACTAGGTTTGTTGTCGGCGTTAAGGCGCAACACTTGGTTGTATATCACGTTGTTATCGCCCAGCACACCGATGTTCTCGTCAACGTTGGCAATGGTGGCTGCGGTGTTGGTCCATGTTGCGCCGCTCCGGGCATAGCTGCGCAGCGATTCGGGACGGATTTCCTGGCCGAACCAGTAGGTCCATCCGCGCTGGCTGCCGCAGTTGTCGCCGCCCAGCCACGTGTTAGAGTCGCCCAGCACAGCAATGCGTTGGCAAGGAGACACTAATGGACACAGCAAAATAAAAGTAAATAATATATATTGTGTTATTGATTTCATAATTAGACTACAAAATTACTAATTTTTTATTAATAGTGAAAAGTATTTTTGCATAATGAGAGAAAATTTTGTAACTTTGTTAGTCGAAAAATATTAATTAACATTATGAAAAGCAGAATCACTGAATTATTCGGAATAGAATATCCCATCATAGCAGGTGGCATGGTGTGGTGCAGCGGTTGGCGTCTGGCGGCAGCTGTGAGCAATGCCGGCGGATTAGGTCTTATTGGTGCCGGGTCAATGACGCCCGAGGTGCTGCAAGAGCACATCCGCAAGTGCAAAGCTGCCACAAGTAAGCCTTACGGCGTGAACGTGCCGCTCATGTATCCGCAGATAGAACGTCTCATGGACATCATCGTAGAGGAAAAAGTCCCCGTGGTGTTCACTAGTGCGGGCAGTCCCAAGAAATGGACCCCGTTCTTGCACGAGCATGGAGTCAAGGTGGCCCATGTCGTTGCATCATCAACATTTGCCTTGAAGTGCGAGCAGGCTGGGGTGGACGCTGTTGTGGCCGAGGGCTTTGAAGCCGGAGGTCACAACGGGCGTGAAGAGACTACTACAATGTGTCTCTTGCCTGCCGCACGCAAGGCAATTTCTTTACCCCTCATCGCTGCTGGTGGCATTGCGACCGGCGACGCTATCCTGGCAACGAAGGTGCTCGGCGCCGAGGGTGTCCAGATAGGTACGCGATTTGCGCTCACACAGGAGAGCAGCGCCAGCGACGCATTCAAGCAGCGTTGCCTCGACCTCAATGAGGGTGACACAAAACTGCTGTTGCGCAAATTGTCTCCCACACGTCTGGTGAAGGGCGGATTCTACACTGCCATTGAGACTGCCGAGAACGAGGGAGCTTCGCCCGAGCGATTGCTCGAAATTATTGGCACAGGGGCTTCGCGCCGCGGCATCTTTGAGGGTGATGTGGAGACTGGCGAATTAGAGATAGGCCAGACATCGGCGTTGCTCAAGGGCAAGCCTGTGCAGACGGTACAACAGGTCTTTGACGAACTCGTTGCAGAATATAAGGCGGCTGTTGAAAAAATTAAAGGTGTTTAACACACAGGTTACGCATAAAAATGTTACCTTTGTGCTGTAAACACAACCAATATTAACACATTAAAAGAATAAGATATTATGTCACAATGGTTTGAATGTAAAGTAAAGTATGATAAGATGATGGAGACAGGTGTTCTCAAGACTGTAACTGAGCCCTATCTCGTCGATGCCCTCTCATTTACCGAGGCCGAAGCTCGCATCACTGAGGAGATGCAACCCTACATCTCTGGTGAATTTTCAGTGTCGGCAGTGCGTCGCATCAATCTCAGCGATATCTTCTATAATCAGGCAGGCGACAAGTGGTACAAGGTGAAAACTAACTTCATCACCATTGACGAGAAGACTGCTGTCGAGAAAAAAACTGCAACATTCCAGCTGGTTCAGGCAAGCGAGTTCAGCAACGCGCTCACAGTATTCATGGAAGGTATGAAGGACACCATGGCCGACTTTGAAATCGCTTCGATCACCGAGACTGCCCTCATGGACGTGTTCTCGGCCGACCTTAAACGCACACTTGCCGACAAAGCTGCCGAAAAAGAGTGATTGTGGACGTAGCAAGCAATATCAAACACATTGAGGCGCAACTTCCTGAGGGGGTGCGCCTCGTTGCCGTTTCCAAGTTTCATCCTGTGGAGGCATTGCGACAGGCTTATGATGCCGGACAGCGTGTATTCGGCGAGAGCCGTGCCCAGGAATTGGCGGTTAAAGCAGAGCAACTGCCCGGTGACATCGAGTGGCACTTCATAGGCCACTTGCAGACCAACAAGGTGCGTCAGGTGGTGAAGCATGTCAGCGTGATTCAGAGCGTCGATTCGGTGAAATTGCTACGCCTCATCGATGCCGAGGCTGCACGATTGGATCGCACGGTAGATGTGCTGCTTCAACTACACGTTGCACAAGAAGAAGCCAAGAGCGGTTTTGCACCAAGCGAACTCCTTGAGGCTGCAGGTAGGGGAGAACTGGACGGATTGACTCACGTGCGCCTGCGCGGACTCATGGCAATGGCAACGTTTACCGACGACGAGACCCTCATTGCCCGCGAGTTCTCAACCGTTGAAGACACGTTCAAAGCCTTGCGTGCCACATACATGGCAAGCAACGACGCGTTCAGCGAAATAAGCATGGGAATGAGCGATGACTGGCACATTGCAGTGCAGCATGGCAGCACGCTAGTGCGCATCGGGACCGCCATTTTCGGCCACCGTGAGTATTGAATTACCTGGTTGCTCTACCTCTCCCAATGCTATATATCCTTCTGTTACTATGTCTTGTCCCATTGCTGACCGATGGCCATGTGTCTTTCTGACCGTCTAGCGACTATCGGTTACGATGCAGTGTGGCCTCTGCCGAGGCCGTTGTGGTGGATGGCTTTCCATCCGACGGTCTAGCGACCGCCGGTTACGATGCAGTGTGACGGGTTCCCCGTCAATGGATGGCGGTATATGTTGTGTCCAATGGTCTGTGTACCACTGGTTACGATTGCTAAACTTGGACAGATTTGTTGACAGTATATGAGATCCTATTCTGATGGGGATAAGTGGTACAGGCGGTGGAACCTTATTACATCGTAACCAGGGGAGCGCAAAATGTGTTTTGCGGGGTAATAATGCAATTTCGTATTGTGCGACACCTTATCGAAGAAGAGGGATAAGTGCTTCTGGCGGTGGAACCGCCTTATTGCATCGTAACCGGCGGACGCAGTCCGTCGGAGAAGGGAATATAAAACTAACGGCCTCGGAGGGGCCGCACTGATAATAATATGGCATACATCTGTCCTACCGTCTAGCGACCATAGGTTACGATACATGGTGACGGGTTCCCCATCAAGTATGATTCACTTTGGAACATCTCAAA
>JAGHSP010000336.1 GCA_018065815.1 Candidatus Sodaliphilus limicaballi
CAGGATGAGGTTGAGCAGCAGGTTGACGTCGGTGATGTCGATGACGTAGTCCTCGTTTATGTCGGCACGGCCATCAATCTCCTTGGCATCGGTTTTGCCTAATACTATGTTGATGAGGATGTTTACATCAGTGATATCAACCAGGCCGTCGCCGTTCACGTCACCATCATATATATGGCTGTTGGGGTCGGTGCCGTTGACCATGACTGATGCATATACCGAACTGTCAAGAGCCTCGGGTATCTCAATATAGGCGCAACCCGATCCAACGCGGTTAGCCCTGGAGTTGCTGCTCAAGCACTTAAACACATCATCGGCGTGATTCCATATATAATAAGAGGCCTGGTCGGTATTGTCCTTTGTGTAACCGCCGGCATAAGAGCCTATCAGCAGGTTCTTGACTTTGAGCGGTCGTGCCGGTGCCTTGGGGTGCTCGAAGTAGATGCGGTCGGCTCCGTAAGAATAGGCGATGGCGGGAGTGCCGGCAGGCAGAGCCATTGTGCGTGGCACCTCGGTGTATCTTGCGTTGACATAGCTGCTTCCCTTATCATAGTCGCTGACAATCTCAAACACATGTGCCCAGTAGCTGCTCTCGGCGGGGATGAGGTCGATATTGCAATAGATGGGAGCGCGGTTGTGAGCGCCCAGGTCCAAGTAGGGCAGCGTGCGCCACTTTTGCTCGTCAGTCCAGTTGAGCGACTGGAAGGCATTATACACGTGGTTGTTGACATAGCAGATGAAATCATCGGCATTGTCGCCATAGAAGCAATCCTCCACACTGGTTGACATCAGGAAGTCCGACTCCAGCACAATCTTGTGCAACGGGCAACCGCGGAATGCGTCCTTGCCTATCTTGAACTGGTAAATGCGGTTAGTCAGGTGCTGGTCGGTGGTGAGCGACGAGCAGTAGGCAAACGCCTCTTGCATGATCTGGTTTACCGACGCGGGTATGACGGTGTTGAGTTTTTTGCATCCGTAGAACGCCCTGTTACCTATATAGTTGAGCGTAGCGGGCATATCAAATGTCTCGAGTGAAACGCAGTTGGAGAACGCCGACGTGCCTATGTAGGTGAGTTTGTCCACACCAGTTATCGTGGTGACGGGGGTCGCATAGAAAGCACTCTGCTTAATGGCCTCAAGCGAGTTGCCGGCGACGAAGGTAACCTGAGCAAGCTTCAGGTTGTTAAGGAACGCGTATGCCTCGATGGTTACTGCCGTCTTGGGAATGGTAACCTTCTCGAGCTTTGTGCAGTTCTTGAACGCGCCCTCGTCCACCTTGGTCAAGCCAGTGAAGTATTGCAGTTCGCCAAACTTGGTGATTTTAGTCTGTCCCTGGAACACATCGCCCAGCGATGTCACGGCAGCAGCCTCGCCATAGCTCAGTTGACCGTCCTTATTGGTATCCCAGTGGCTCACGCACAGCGATTTCACCAACGCGTCTTCAAAGAGGATGACATCGGTGGGCTTAATCAGGTCGATGGCCATAGAATAAAATTTGCTGCCGTCGAGCATGCGGTATCCCTGGTCGCCAAGGGTGATTGTAGCTGGATCGGGGCTGGTGATGCGGCACCCGTCGAACGTCACACCCGATGCGCCTTCTATAACTCGGCCTTCGTTAGAATATAGATTTACCTGGCAATTAGAAAAAGATGCCGTTGTTCTGTCGTTCAAAATCAGTGAGCCCCTGCTTGTAGATATCTTCAACACGCAGTTGGCAACATTGACGCCACTGGTCACAAGGCCCGTACGGCTTGTAATTTCCAATTGGTCAGCTAAACTGTTACCTTGAACTGTTATCGTACTTGCCGAGAAACCAACCCCTCCTGATAAGACCTTGATTGAGCACTTTCCCTTGATGATGAGTGTAATGGGGTTACCATAGTTACCATCGCTAAACACAGGATAGTCCTCGCTGGTGATGTTTATCACCGCATTATCGAGAGTGAAAGTTCCCGTGTTACGGTCACACACTACAGTACCACTCACCACGCCATCGGTGAGAGTGTCGGTCTGGATTTGGGTCCCATGAAAGAAATATACTACAGGTTTGGCTTGCGCACTGACGATGCCCGCAATCACTGTCGCGAGCAGTATAAATAGAGGAAATAGGTTCTTTTTCATAATAAAACAGCAGCAAATAGTTTTTATATGCTACAAAGATACACAAAAAACGCTAATCCACAAAACCATCACGCATTAACCCGCCTCCACTACCCGACACAAAGTGTATGTTTTTACATATTTCTCTCACCTGAAAAGAAATATCATAAAGTTGTAACGATTCAGCAATAGAATTTTGCAGAGTCCCCGCCCAGACCTTATGAAAAAATCAGTGAGTTCAGTGAGATCTGCGCGGGGAGTTCCTTACAATGGATTTGGAAATTCAGTTCAAATAGTTTTTCACCAATGACAGTAACAATACTTCAGGAGGCAACCCGCTATGGATTGCCTCCTGTTTTTATCCAGAGGAAATGTCTTGATTTCCTTTCGTTACACACTTTTTTTCAGTGGCAGCTTTACTTTGCCTCTTCGGCTTTCGCGTTCTGTGCGTCGGTTGCCTGTGCCTCATCGGCGGGGGCGTCCTTTTTGAGGCTATCGCCTTCCTGGGCGTTGTCCTTAACATCGATAGAGTCGCCACCAGCTGCGTTCTCTACAACAGCCTGTTCTTCCTGGTTAGAACCGCTTTGGTCGTGTACGCATGATGCGAATGATACACCGAGAACGATTGCGAATAAATAAACTAACTTCTTCATAATACAAAAATTTTAAATAAAACATATTTTAATTAACTTGTAACCTCACTTCCGTTTACCGGTTGCTTTGTGATTACGGTGCAAAGGTATAACGTCTTCCGGAAATGTGGTTTGATTTTCACTCACTCTTGTATGAACTGTCAATCCTGTTGTATGAAAACGGCATTTTGGGCGTGAAAACCCTGAAAAAAAACAATCGTCCCCTTCCAGCGCAGGAAGAGGACGATGTGTGTATATATCTCCGGCTATCGGTCGATGCCTAGTTTTGCAGCATGATGTTGATGATGCCGCTCATGTCTTCCACATCTACCTTGCCGTCGCCATTCACGTCGGCACGGCCATCAAAGCGTGCGGCATCTACCAAGCCCAGAACAATGTTGATGACTGTATTCATGTCGTCCACGTCAACAATGCCGTCGCCGTTCACGTCACCCTTGATAGCGGGCTTGATTTCGTGTTGCTCGCCGTCGTAGAACAGCTTCAGGTCATCAAGGAAACATCCGTTGGTCTTGCTACCCGATGTCGTGTTGACCCTGAAACGAACAGGGCACGAATAAGAAATAGACCATATCAATGTTGTCGTTGAGCCCAAGGTTGCCGTTTGGTCGCCAGTGATTGCTGTCCATGTATTACCGCCATCGACCGATGCGCTCAATCGGAATTTTGAGTCGGCAGTAGTGGGATTGACCACTGTTGCCTCCACTCTGTAAATATCATCGCAATATACATCGCTGGTCATCGTTGCCACGCCGCTGCTCAATGTGCTCAATGCTTGTGTGCCGTTGCAGTTTCCTGCGCCAGGAGCGACAATCTTGTCCTTGCTGAGCGTCCATGTAGCGAAGTTGCCAGGAACATCATAAGAAGTGGTGCTTGTGGAAAGTGGCATTTTCTCAAAGTCCTCAACGAGACATTGCAATACTCCTGCCTGGGCGATGTCAAACTCTATGATTCCATTTCTCTCAACGATTTTGTTAATCATGAAATCATTATCCTTGCCAGCCCATGTCTTGAGGCTGGGCTTGGTGGTGTTGCTCACTGTGACAATGTTCTTTGTGCCAGGGAACGGGTCGCTGGCAAGGTCACCAGAGGTGGTGTTTCCAGCGCGAAGAAGCTCATAGTAGTTATGGTTAGAATTGTTGTTCACCGTGTTGTTGGTCCAGGGCGAGGTGCTTGTCGAGTCAACTCGCGCAATGATCATGCCGTGTCCGGGCAGGTAGAGGTCCCAGCGGGTCTTCTGGCGGTTGTCCATGATGAAGTATTCCCTGTTTACCGGAGACTTGAGGATATAGCCTTCATTGCTCATCACCGGGTTGAGGGTGTAGTGCCCGGGCTTGGTGATAACCGTGGGCTTGGCAAATCCCATTGAATAACGCTCAAAGATAGTATATCCGCAGGGAGTGCGTCCGCTGTTGAACGAACCGCCGCCAGCCATGATGTCCCATTCGTTGGGGTCGTGGCTCTGGCCGCCTGTCTCATAGTTGGCGTCATACAGGTCGGGGAAACCCATCACATGAGAGAACTCATGCACCATGGTGCCTATGCCCTCAACGGTGAGGCTGCTGGGCGTGTCGCTCCAACCGTAGATCTCGGTCGAACATGCGTATGTGCCGAATCGCTTGCCATCGTAGGTGGGTGAAGACCAACCCAGCGACGACTGGTGAGGCCACAGCAGGCGTGAGTTATTGCCAGCAAAGCTTGACGACATACCGGCTGCCTGGAAGAACACCATGTCAACGACACCGTTGTTGTCCATGTCATACTTCGAGAAATCTACGCCCTGTGCTTCGGCAGCAGCCAGCGCTGCTTTGAAGATTGTTGTCGCATAGGTGGTTTGGTTAACGTATGTGCTTGAATAATTGATGTTCACCGGGCCTATCACGTCAAACTCGGGGTCAAACATGCCGTTGCTGTTCTCCGAGAAATAGTCACGCATACTGCCAGTGCACGGCACGCGGCGGCCGCTACCGTCGGTATATCCGGTAAATCCTTTGGTGTTGACCATGTCGTTGTAGAACGCATTGGGGTTGGTCATCGAGAACTTCACGTCGGAGAAGTTGATGAGGATGATGAGTCCGCGGAACTTCGAGAAGTTGATAGGAGCCTTGGCTGCGGGGGCGTCACGCTTAACGCGTTTAGCCTCGCCCTGGGCATGCTCCACGCGGTCGGTCATGTAGGTGGTCACGCTCTGCAGGAATGCCTTCTCGGCAACGGTGCGCTCTGCCACCTGGCGAGCCTTGACGCCGCTGGCTTTGAGCTGGTTGTCCTCGCGCACTGCATATTCATATACACCTGCCGCATTCTTGACCACGGTGTAACCGTCAACGGTAGTGTTGAAGTTGTAGAACTCGTCGCCGATGAGACGTATGGTGAGCTTTGTTCCATCAGGCTGTGTGATAGTCGAGTGCTCGCGATGAGCCGGAATTGCCATTGCGCTCACGGCAATTAACAACATTACAATAAGGGTTAAGAATTTTCTCATTTTATTTCTTTTTTGGTTTTTCTATCAAATAATCTCCAAAAGTACTGATAAAATCTCGAATGTGCAAGAAAACACCCCGCAAATGCATTAAATTTATTACAGGTAGGTTCTATTAATCCTGAGAAAGGTTTATTATTTATTTCGGTCGCTTTTGAGCCTGTTTTGGCATCTCCGACGGTCTCGACCATCGGTTACGATGCAGTGTAACGACTCCGTCGTTGTCATATAATCTACTCAAAACATCTCTAAAAATCGCCTCGACATAATTAATAGAACCCACCTACAAAGGCCATGCAGTGAGCCCCCCACCTACTTCTCCCACAGGCACAGAGATATATTTCCCTCTCGGGGAACTCGGGGGCAAAGACAATGCAGCAACACATGTCAGTCAGGACAAAACCTGACGAGACAAATGTTGCTGCAATATTTTTCTGGTCTCTGGCCGGGTAACGCCGCAGAGCCTAGAATCAAACCTTGCCCAGCACGATGTTGATGATCGCATTAGCGTCGGCGATATCCACCACGCCATCGCCGTTCACGTCGGCGCGACCATTGTATTTGTCTGCGCTTTCCTTGCCCAGCGTGATGTTGATAACAATGTTAGCGTCAATAACATCTACCACGCCGTCGCCATTAGCGTCACCCTTTACAAATGGCTTGATTTCGTGTTGCTCGCCGTCGTAGAAGATCTGGAGATTATCCATATAGCATGCGTTTGTCTTGCTGCCCGTTGTGGTGTTGAATCTGAAACGAACCGGGCATTTATAAGACATCGTCCACGCGAGCTTGGTGGTTTGGCCTATAATTGCCGACTGGTCGGGGGTCAATGCCACCCACGTCTTGCCGCCATCGACCGACGCGCTCAATCGGAATTTAGAATCAGATGTCGTGGGGTTATTAACACTGGCCTCAATGCGATAAATCTCGTCGCAATAGACATCGCTTGTCATCGTTGCGACACCACTGCCAAAGGTGGCCAATGCCTGAACTCCATCCTCGCAATAATCAACACCGGGAGCAACGACCTTGTCCTTGCCTAGCGTCCAGGTCGCAAACTTTCCTGGCACATCGACCGATGTAGTGCCTGTTGACAACGGCATACCCTCGAAGTCCTCGACCAGGCTCGTCAAGTTCCCCAACAAGTCAACGTCAAACTCAATGACACCGCCATTCTCGGTAATCTTGTTAAGCATGTATGGGTTGTCCAGTCCAGTCCAAGTTTTGAGGCTAGGGGTTGTGCTACTGCTCACCATCACAACTGATTTGCTGCCAGGGAACGGGTCGCTGGGCGATGCACCGATTGATGAGTTGCCAGCACGCAATAGTTCATAGTAGTTGTGCGAGGGATAAGCATTGACCCTGTTGTTAGACCATGGCGATGTTGCCGTCGAGTCAACACGCGCAATGATCATGCCGTGTCCGGGCAAGTAGTAGTCCCAGCGGGTCTTCTGGCGGTTGTCGATGATGAAGTATTCTTTCAAGACCGGTGTCTTGAGAATGTAACCCTCGTTGCTCGAAATGGGATTGAGGACGTAGTGGCCTGTCCCGCTGATGACTTTGGGGTTAGCAAATCCCATGAAATAGCGTTCAAAAATGGAGAAGCCACACGGAGTGCGCCCGCTGTTGAACGAGCCGCCGCCAGCCATGATGTCCCATTCGCCGGGGTGATGACTCTCTCCGCCATTGCCCTCATAGTCGGTGTCATAGAGGTCGGGGAAGCCCATCACGTGAGTGAACTCATGGCACATGGTGCCTATGCCCTCAATAGTGATGGTGCTGGGCGAGTCGCTCCATCCATAAAGCTCGGTTGAGCATGCATAAGTTCCAAGGCGTTTGCCGCTATAAGTCGATGACGACCAGAATGACGATTTGTGAGGCCACAACAAGCGACTGTCGTTGCCGCCAAAACTTGATGACAAGCCGGCAACCTGGAAGAATATCATGTCAATGTAACCATTGTTGTCGGCATCATACTTAGAGAAGTCCACACCCTGAGCCGATGCCTTTGCCACTGCACTCAGGAATATCGACGACGCATAACTTGTGCCCTTGAAATCATAACAAGAATAGTTCACATCAATGGGACCTACCACGTCAAACTGGGGCTGGAAAATGCCATTGCTGTTCTCCGAATAATAGTCATGCATACTGCCAGTGCAGCTCACCCACTTGCCGCTGTCGTCGGTATAGCCGGTGAACCCTTTGGTGTTAAGCATGTCGTTGTAGAACCCTTTGGGGTCTTTCATTGCGAACTTCTTGTCAGTAAGGTTAATAAGAATGACGAGTCCGCGGAATTTCTTCACGTCGATAGCGGGAGAGTGCTGCGCGGGTCCGTCGCGCTTCACGCGTTTAGCCTCGCCCTGTGCATGTGCAGCACGGTCGGTGATATACTTGTCGGCACCTTGCAGGAACAACTGCTCGTCGGCTGTGCGCTCGGCCAGGTTGTGCGCCTTGATGCCCGTTGCCTTGATGCCCTCGCCGTCGCGCTGGGCATACACATACACGCCAGCGTCGTCCTTGACGATGGTGTAGCCGTCGAGGGTGGTGTTGAAATGGTAAAACTCGTCACCAATGAGCTTTATAGTGAGCTTTGAGCCATCGGGTTGGGTAATAGTGACAGGCTCACGGTGAGCCGGAATTGCCATCGCGCTGATCGCAACAAGCAACGATGCTATTAACAAAGTTATTTTTCTCATATCGCTTTATGTTTATACTTGCTTATTCTACTTGCTTACATTTAATCTGCCAAAAGTAGTAATTTTTCACAAAACATGCAAGTTTTAGTGCAGATTCACATGGCAACTACACTAAAATTAACACCATCCCCTAGCAATTTCAGCAACCATAGACCCAAATCGCTTATTGCAATGGTATTTTGGGTAATATCCCCGCGCAGATCTCACTGAT
>JAGHSP010000267.1 GCA_018065815.1 Candidatus Sodaliphilus limicaballi
AAACAGGTATTTAACAATCAAAAAGTTACAATTATGAGTACAAGCAATCTTCCCAACATCAGCATCTGCGAATCCGCACAAGCCATCACCTCGATGCTCGCAGACAAGGTTTACCGCATCTTTGACTGCATCAACAAAGCCGGTTTTGATAATTCAGAGTGGGGTCTGGTCGAATACGTCGATACAGTGAACTACTTCGGCAGCAGGGAACACGAGAATCTTAACGGCAAGTTTGTCTATATCTGGGCTGCTCCCGAGGACTTTGACTATCTGCCCGAACTGAATGCAATCGCCCCTGATTACATCCTTCACACCGATGACGAGAGCGAGATCCGCCTATACGAGATTGACTGATGTTACTTGCCATCAACACAAAAGCCGGCTCATTGAGTCGGCTTTTTCTTTGAGCGGGTAACGGGGGTCGAACCCGCGACTTTCGCCTTGGGAAGGCGACGCTCTACCACTGAGCTACACCCGCATTTGTCTGTTCTGTTAGTGCAAAGTTACAAAAACAAATCTCAAATAGCAAATAAATTCTTGTCTTTCTTGCTTGCTGGAAGTATCAATAAATTTGCACAATAATAACTTGATTTACTATGGCAAAACAGAAATATAACCTACACCTGAAAGGCTATGTCGGAGGCTGTGACTTCGACCGCGACTACGTCGACTACATACTCGCCCAGAACAGCGAGAAGCCTGTGTCGGTGCTCATCGATTCCCTTGGCGGTTCGCTTGCCACTGCGCTGAGCATCGCCTCGGCGTTCAAGGCACACGGTGACGTGGCAGTCCACTTCGCAGGGATGAACGCTTCGGCGGCAACCATCGCCTCACTCGGAGCCAGCAGCATCAGCATCGACTCGTCGGCAATGTACCTTGTCCACAAGTGCAGCAGCGAGTTCTTCCAGTACGGCAACCTAAATGCCGATGACATCGCCACTCTCATCAAGGACCTCAAGGCTACCAAGCGTGACCTCGACAAACTTGACGCTAACATCGCCGAGATGTACGCCGCCAAGTGCAAGAAGCCAGCTAACGAACTGCTTGACTTGATGAAAGCGGGCGGTTGGCTCACTGCCAAAGAAGCACTTGAATGGGGCTTCGTGGACGAAATCACCGACTACGAGGAAGAACCTGCACCCAAACTCACCGATGCCGTTGCCTCGGCAATGGCTTCGGCAGGCATGCCAATCCCCAACATCCCGGTCGCAGACTCGCAATCTGCTTTCGGCAAGTTCCTTTCAGCCATAGCGGACTTCTTCAAACCCAAGACAGAAGAGGTCACTGCACCCATTGAAGCAACTACAGAAAAAACAACCGAAAATAAAGTCAATCCCACTACTACCCAAAACACTATGCACACATTCACACTACTCGGCAAACTCCTCGGGGTCGAGAACTTTGCCGCCACCGACGGTGTCATCAAACTGTCGGTCGAACAGATGCAGTCCATTGAGAACGCAATGTCCGCACATGAGACACGCCAGGGTGAACTCGAAAACGAGATCACCGCGTTGAAGAAATCACCCGCCGCCGACACCACCAATGTCGTTGACACAGGTAAGCACGACGGCAAGCAGGCTGAGAAGTCTGATGTCGAGAACTTCGTCGATACCGTGAACTCAGCACGCGCTCTCTACAACATGCTCCCCAAAGTGTAAACAAGCCAATCTCTCATCTCTATTCTCTTATCTCAAAACTTTAATCTAACAACAATCATGGCAGGAAAACTTACTTTCACCCTCGCCGATTACCAGGAAGCAGCGGCCAAATGGCGCAAAGACCTGCTGATGCTCCCCATCATCGGCATCCAAGACACCCTCCAGTACATGACAGGCCGCCCCGGTATCCGCTACAAGGAACATGTGGCAGAGATCAACGGCAATGCCCAGTTCGGTCCCTACAAGCCCTCACGCTCCACCGACTTCAACCTCAACCTCGACTTCCGCACACTCGAGACATTCATGGGCTCAGTGGTAGCGAAGTTCGAGCCTAACTCGGCAATCTCCACTCTGCTCGGAGAAATAGGCGCCACCAAGGGCGACGGCCAGATGTCGACACCCTCTGCGATGCATGTGCTCGCCCTCATCGCCAAAGGCCTTTCAGAAAACCTCAACGACGCTATCTGGAAAGGCAAGCGCAATCCCTCGGGCGACCTCACCATCGACCTGTTCGACGGCTTCGACACCATCACCGAGAATGAAATCGCATCAGGCGGTCTCACCGAGAAGAAGGGCAACTACATGAAGCTCGACGACGAGATCACCAACGTGAACGCTGTCGACATCGCCAAGAAAATCCTGTTCTCGCTCGACCCGCGCCTGCGCAGCCAGGACCTCAACCTCTACTGCACACAGGATTTCGCCGACAAGTACAACGAGGCTTACCTCATGAGCCACGGGGGAATCATCTATAACAACCAGTACGACCAGCAGACTGTCGAGGGTTCAAACGGCAGACTCCACATCGTGCCTCTCTACAACAAGAACGGCTCGAAGTTCATGCACATCTCTCCCAAGAGCAACATGCTCGTAGGCTACGACCAGATGGGCGACGTTGAGAATGTGCTCGTCAAGGAGTACGAGCC
>JAGHSP010000100.1 GCA_018065815.1 Candidatus Sodaliphilus limicaballi
CTAGCCCAGGGCAACGCCCTGGGAAACAGATGGTAACATCAATGCGCCCTGCAAGGGCAAAAGAGTTGTTACCCTGCCAAAGTGCATTTTGACACATCCACTAACAGGCGGTAACAATAATACGCCCTGCAAGGGCAAAAGATTTGTTACTCTACCAAAGCGCATTTTGACACACCCTCTTCTGTTTCAAGTTGCTCGGTTGATTGCGTCCCGGCATGGGGCACGCATTATTTTTGCACAAAAAACCTATAATTTCACTTCATCACCGTTCCACTGTGAGAACCCGCCAGCACCCCACTTCTGTTTTGGACCAAAAAAATGGTCCAAAACACCTCAAAAAAGTGATAAATGTGATAAATGTGATAAACTCGATAAAAACGATAATAACGATAAACTCGATAAATGCGATAAAAATGATAAAAAGCCACCCGTCAACCGAGCAACACCCAAGCACAATTTTTGACTTTTGTTGCAGTTTTCAAATAAACAAATCTAGGAATGGTTGCAATCTATCAAAAAAAGTAGTAACTTTGTAGCGAAATTTACACTAAACCTTTTAGTTTTATGAAAAAAATCAATTTATTTAAGAGTTTACTGCTTGCCAGTGTTGCAACCATGGGGTTCAGCGCTATGGCACAAAACGGTGCTCCTCACTCTGTTAAGGCTACGGCTAACTTGGCCGACGTTAACCTTGAGTGGCAGGCACCCGCGGCACCCATCGAGCTCAAGTGGCACGATGGCAGTTCTTACAATGGTATGGATGGTAAGGCCCTCACTCCGGGCTCTACTAATGTCATCTATGCTGCCAACAAATTCACCCCTGCCGATCTCGCAGCGGTGGCTGGACAGCAGGTGAAGTCCATCTCATTCTTCGACTATCGTCACTGCTACAAAGTGAACGTGCAGATTTATGAGAACAAAATGCTCGTTGCCGACAAAGCTGCCGACTTGAGCACTTACGAAAAGAACACAATGAAGGAAGTCGTTCTCGACGCGCCTTACACCATTCCCGCCGACAAGGAAGTGATGTTCGTGGCACGCTATGAGTACAGCCCCATCCAGGCTCTCACTGCTACTACCGACCGCACCCCCACACCCGGCAAGGGCGACATCTACTCTTACGATGGCAAGACTTGGTACCAAGGTGCTGTGGGTGACTTCATGATCACCGCTAATGTGGTTAACCATGCCGAGGCTACTCCCGCTTCTTACAGCGTGTATCGCGACGGCGTGAAGGCTGCCGAGGGGCTCACCCAGACTGCTATCACTCTCAAGAACGAACCCGTGGGCGTGCACGCCTATGCGGTGGCTGCTGTCTATGACGATGGCGAGAAAATGAGTGCTGCGGTTAGTGCTAAACCCATGGGCCTGGCTAACCTCCTTGCTCCCGCTGCTACATTCTCTGGCATCGCCGACGAGCTCGACGGTCTCCTCGCTTGGCAGGCTCCCCTCAAGGGCGGCAACACTCTCACTTGGAGTGGCGACGTGGCTGGTTTGAGCATCGGCGGTACTGCTGCAAGCAACACTAAGGTGTGGATCAAGCAAGAATTCACTGGCAACGACCTCCTGGCGTTCCAGAACTATCAGATCAACAGCATCAGCGCTTACGTCAACGAGAACACTATCACTGCTGTGACTCTGTTTGTCATCAAGGACGGCGCTGTGGTTTACAACCAGCCCATCAGTGACCTCGCTATACAGGCTCCCGCATGGAACACATGGGAACTCTCTACCCCCTATGTGATGGAGCCCGGTCACTCTTATGCTTACGGCTGCTACTACCTGCACACTCCTAAGACTCATCCCGTGGGTGTGGACAACACCGAGGCTATCGATGTGAAGGGTAACAGCTTCTCTACTTCATCGCCCAGCTCGGCATTCAACAGCTCTAAGCCTTCTTGGAAGACTCTGGCATCGGGCAACATCGCTGGTAACCTCATGCTCAAGGCTGCTGTTTCTCCCGTAGGCGAAGCAACTGCTGTACAGGAGCCCACTGGCTACGACCTGTATCGCAATGGCTCTCTGCTGGCTGGCGACATCAACGACACTGAATACCTCGACGAGGTGGACGAGCCCGGTCTCTATGAGTACACCCTGGTGACTAAGTACGACGGCAAGGAATCTCCCGAGGTTTCTACTACACTCAAATACACTATGCCCGCCGACTTCGTGGCTCCCATCATCACCGACGCTACTTTCGACGAGGAAACCAAGAAGGTTGACATCGCTTGGAGCGCTAGCGCTGCCGAACTCAAGAAATTTGGCACTGCTACTTACATGGTAGGTTTCGACGAGGCTATGGACATGGTCTATGGCGCTAAGTTCACCGCTGCCGAGCTCGCTCCCTATGCTGGCTACAAGCTCAGCAAGCTGCAGTTCTGCGTCGGCGAGGAAGCTCCATTCAGCCTCCAGGTGCGCACTGGCGACAACCAGGTGATCTTCAACCGTGACTTCGCACAGGGCGAAATCGAGGCTCTTTCTCTCTACACCATGACTCTTGAGAGCGACGTTGTTATCCCCGAGGGCAAAGACCTCTACCTGTGCTACAAGATGAATGCCGAAGCTGGCTCTGACCCCATCATCCTCGATGCAGGTCCCGTTGTTGACGGTGGCGCAATGATCAGCCTTGCCGACGGCGCAAGCTGGATGAAACTGGGTACCATCAACAGCACTTACAACAACTATAACATCGTTATCGGTGCAACTGCAATGCCCGCTGGCAACAAGGCTCCCAAGCAGGAAATCACTCTGGGCACCGAGTTCTCTGACAACCTGGAACGCGTCAGCATCAGCGCTGCCGAGGCTCGCGAGGCTGCTGTTAGCGGCTTGGGCATCGAGGCCGACCGCAGCATGAGCGTGGCTCCCGCGAAGAAGGCTCCTGCTAAGGTTGCTCCCAAGCCCGTGGCTAAGTCGTTCAAGGTGCTCCGCAACAGCGAGGTTGTGGCTACTACCGAGAACACTTCATTCAGCGAGACTCTCAACGAGTTCGGTACTTTCAACTACAATGTTGTTACAGTCTTTGAGAATGGTTGGGAATCACCCATGAGCAAGACCGTTACCGCTAAGAACTTCATCGACCAGAACGCTCCCGCTCCCTTCGACCTGCGTGGCGAGGCCGATGATGACGGCACCCTCGCACTCACTTGGGACGCTCCCGGCTTGGTTCAGGAATTCACTTATCAGAAGGACTATTCTAGCGACCTCAAGTCTGGTATGACAGGTTCTGGCACTCGCGAGGGCTACCACGTTATCCGCATGACTATGGACACCTTGCAGTGCTACATGGGCCAGAAGATCACTCACATCAAGTTCAAACTCTCCGAGGCTGTGACTACTGCTGCTGTGGTAATCACTGTGGGCGAGAACGTAATCTACGAGCAACCCATCGAGGCTGCCGACGTCAACGTGGGCTGGAATGTTATCCGTCTCAACACTCCCTTCGAGATCACCGACGAACTTGTTCAGGAACTCGGCGTGGGCTACCACATCACTTATCCCAACGGTGCTAAGCCCTTCACACTGGATCCCACTCCCGCTATTCCTTACTACAACGACCTCATCTCGGCTGCCGCTTCTTACGGCTACTGGTACTCACTCCAAGCCAAGTATAAGCTGAACTACGGCTACCGCATCAGCGCTGTCCTCCAGAAGGAAGACACCCAGGCTGCACACAAGGTGGCTCGCAAGGCCGAAGGCGATGCTGTGACTTACAATGTATATTGCGACGACCAGCTCATCGCAAGTGATGTCGCTGCTTGTGGCTACGACGTTCTCGCTGCCGAGACTGGCAGCTACACTGTAACCGCAGTTGTCGATGGTCAGGAATCAGCTCCCTCTAACAAGGTCGCTTATGTGAAGTCTGTAACAGCTGTTAACGACCTCAACACTGGCAAGGCTGTATCTAGCATCCGCTACATCAACGCTGCTGGTATCGAGAGCGCAACACCCTTCGACGGCGTTAACATCGTTGTGACAACCCACACCGATGGCTCTAAGACAGCTACAAAAGTGGTGAAGTAACACAAACACCATAGTATCTCTATAAAAAAATCATCCCGCTATACATCGGGATGATTTTTTTAGTTCTAGAAAGCCTAGAAAGTCTAGTTAACTACATCTCTTTCCACTCAATCTCCGGGTCGCGGGCTAGCCAGGTGAGTTGCTTCTTGGCATAGACGCGGGTGTTTTTCTTGATGCGCTCGCGAGCGGTGATGAGGTCCATTGTGCCGTCGAAGTGGGCAAACATTTCTTTCATTCCCACCGTGTTGAGCGAGTTGAGATGACGCAGGTGATACACGCTGCGTGCCTCCTCCACAAGTCCTTGCTCCATCATCAGATCCACGCGGCGGTTGATGCGGTCAAAGAGACGCGATCGCTCCATGTTGAGCCCTATCTTCACTATCTTGAAATCGCGCTGCTTCTTGCGGCCGGTGCGCAGGGTGGAGTAGGGCACACCCGTCTGGCGGCACACCTCAATGGCATGGATCACACGGCGAGGGTTGCAGCGGTCCACCTGGGCATAGTAGGCCGGGTCAAGGCGTTCAAGCTCGGCAAGCAGCGGTTCAAGTCCGGTGGCGTTATACTCATCAAGCACTTGCGCGCGCAGGGTGGGGGAGATGTCGGGGATATCGTCGATGCCGTTGCACCCCGCATCGACATACATCATCGACCCGCCGCACATCACCACATGGTCGCCACGCTCCCATAGCGACGGCAGCAGTGCCATCACGTCGGCCTCAAACTGTGCCGCGCTGTAATACTCGTCAAGTTCCCTGAACTCCACGAAGTGATGGCGCACAAGAGTCTGCTCTTGGGCCGTGGGGGCAGCGGTGCAGATGGGGATGTGGCGGAAAATCTGGCGCGAGTCGGCATTGATGATGTCACAGCCATACTGCTGCGCCAACTCAATGGCGTAGCGAGTCTTGCCCACAGCAGTAGGCCCTGTAACCACTATCAAAGTCTTTTCCATATTTTTATCTCTGACTTTTCGATCTCTCGGGGAACTCGGGGAACTCGGGGAAATTTAATTAACCTCTCGGGGATCTCGGGGAACTCGGGGAGATTATATTTATTTTTTTATATACATAAATTCCCCGAGTTCTGCGAGTTCCCCGAGAGAAACCCGAGTTCCCCGAGAGGTCAGTTTAATCTCCCCGAGTTCCCCGAGAGGCTTAGGGAGTTTGAGCGAGGGTTATCTTGCAGTCGTCGAGCGATGTCACTTGAACCAGGCTTTCGACATGGTAGCCCTGCTCGCGCAACTGGTTGCCACCGTTCTGGAAAGTCTTCTCTATGACAAACCCCATTCCCGCAACCTGTGCTCCCGCCTGCTGGACAAGGTCTATCATGCCCTGCGCTGCGTTGCCGTAGGCAAGGAAGTCGTCGATGATGATGACGCGGTCACTGTCGGTGAGAAACTCACGGCTCACGCTCACCGTGTAGTCACGGTCCTTGGTGAACGAGTGGACGCTAGTCACAAAGGCTTTGCCCATGGTGGAGGGCTTCTTTTTCTTGACATAGACCACCGGCAGATTCATTGCCAGCCCGGTGGTGATGGCGGGCGCTATGCCGCTAGCCTCGATGGTGAGAATCTTGTTGGCGCCGCTGTCCTTGAACAACTGGGCAAAGTGCTGCCCTATGGCCATCATCAGCTTGGGGTCCATCTGGTGGTTGATGAAGCCGTCAACCTTGAGAATGCCGCCGGGAAGGCATTTGCCCTCATTTAATACGCGGTCTTTGAGTAGGGTAAGTTCGCTCATATAATGAATTTTTGTGCAAAGTTAGCAATTTTGCGTTGTCCTGCCTTAACTTTTGCGTCATTAATTGTGCATTCAAACGCAAAAGTTAGTATCTTTGCGACATGAAACAGATATTCTCATTACTCATGACCCTTGTGGCGGTGGCTGCCCTGGCGCAGTCGTCGAGCCACAAGTATATCACCGTGGTTGCCGAGCCCGATCACGAGGACTGGACCTACCGTGTGGGCGAGCAAGCATTGGTCACTGCCTATGCCATCAAGGAAAACGTGCGCATGAAAGGTGTGGAGATAACTTACAGCTATGGCCCCGACAAACTCGATGCCACTCACACCGCTACTGTCAAGACCGATGCTAATGGCGTGGCTCGCTTCAAGGTGCCAGGCATGAAGCAACCAGGATTCACCAGCGTGCGCGTCAAGGTGAATTACCAGGGGCATGAATACTCGTCGATGACCAATATCGCCTTCGACCCGCTGAATATCAAGCCCACGACCACCATGCCCGATGACTTCAACGAGTTTTGGGACAATGCGATGGAAAAAGCCTCGCAGGTGCCATGGACGTGACCGTGCGCCGCAACGACAGTGAGAGCACCTCTGCCATCGATGTTTATTATGTGCGCATCCAGTCTTACCGCAAG
Source organism: Candidatus Sodaliphilus limicaballi (assembly GCA_018065815.1). Classification (GTDB taxonomy): domain Bacteria; phylum Bacteroidota; class Bacteroidia; order Bacteroidales; family Muribaculaceae; genus Sodaliphilus; species Sodaliphilus limicaballi. Next base: position 6,397 of record JAGHSP010000100.1, read on the forward strand.
GGCAACTACGTTTACGGCGTGCTCAGCGTGCCCAAGGCTCCCGGACCCAAGCCTGCTATCCTGCGCTTGCCTGGCGCCGCTGTGCGCACCTTCCATGGACCCAGCGACCTCGCCCGCGAGGGGTTTGTGGTGCTTGAAATAGGCGTGCACGGCATTCCTGTGGATCAAGACGAGGAGATGTATCGCCAGCTTGAGAGCGGCGCCCTTGCAGGATACACGCAGCAGGGCATCGACAACCGCGATACTTACTACTACAAACGCTCGATACTGGGTTGTGTGCGTGCCATCGACTACCTGTGCTCGCTGCCCGATGTGGACCCTGCGCGCATTGCAACCTACGGCGGCAGCCAGGGCGGCATGCTATCTATCATGACTGCCTCGCTCGACCGCCGCGTGAAGTGTCTCTTTGCCTATTTTCCCGCCTTCTGCGAGCTGGGTGGCTACTACTATGGTCGCGCCGGAGGATGGCCCCACATGTTCCGCAACCCCAGTGAGCCTAATATCAAGGCCCGCCTTGAGGTGTCGCGCTACTATGACACCGTGAACTTTGCCCGCCGTCTCAAGGCACCAGGTTTCTATGCCTGGGGATATAACGACCCGGCTTGCTGCCCCACCTCGACCTACAGCGCTTACAACGTGATCACTGCACCCAAGCAGCTGCATGTGGGACGCGACACCGGGCACTGGCTATACCCCTGGCAGACCGAAATGGCGATGACATGGCTCAAAGAGCAACTGAAGTGATAATTGTTTTAGGTATATCAAGTGAATAATAAAAAACAACATCACTAGGAATATATCTGCTAGCACTTTTGTGTAACAAGAGGATGTTGACGGCGAATTAATTTTTTGTTAATTTTTAGTTGATTTCAAGCGAAGCGCCTTTTCTCTTAGGTTGTATTTAGGTGATGGCGCTGCGCTTGAAATACACTAAAAATCACTAGAACCTACCTTAAAGAGAAACAGAGATATAAATAAAATGAACTATGGATAAGACTACAAAGAAATATGACTTTGACCGCGTGGTGCGCATGACTATATCGGTGGTGTGCATCGTTGTTGCGATATATGTGATCAACTACCTGTCGCCGGTGCTGTTGCCGTTCCTCATAGGGTTCCTGCTTGCCTATATCCTTGATCCTATCGTGCGGTTCTACCAGCGGTTGCTGCACGTGAAGCGCCGCATCTTGCCGGTGATGCTCACGCTGCTCACGGTGATCGTTGTGCTCTTCACTGCTGGATATTTCCTCGTGCCTTACCTGGTGAAAGAAGCCACCGACATGACCATGATGCTCAAAGCCTACGCCGAGTCGTCGTTTAAGATCTCCTATATCCCTGCCGAGGTGCACGAATTCCTCATGTCGAATATTGACTTCAACAGCATCTCGGAACTGTTCTCTCGTGACCAGTGGATGAAGATGCTGCAGAGCGTGATGTCGGGCACATGGAGTGTGCTGGGTGGCACATGGAGCTACCTGATGAGCGTCGTGTCGTCGCTCATCGTGCTGCTCTACATGGTGTTTGTCATGCTCGACTTCGAGAACCTGTCGCGCAGCTTCAAGGCTGCCATACCGCGCCGCTACCGCTACATGTCGCTGCGTGTGCTTGCCGACGTGGAGAACACCATGAGCCGTTACTTCCGCGGCCAGGCGCTTGTGTCGCTGCTCGTGGGCATAGTGTTTGCTATTGAGTTCTACATCATAGGTCTCCCCATGGCCATCGTGTTTGGACTCTCGATAGGCATCCTCAACATGGTCCCCTACCTGCAGCTGCTGTCTATCCCCGTGGCAGCGTTCCTTTGTCTGGTGGCATCGGTGGCTACTGGCGGTAGCTTCTGGGTGCTCTTTGGCTGGACCATAGGTGCCTACTGCCTGTGTCAGCTCATCCAGGACTTCATCTTCGTGCCTGCCATCATGAAAAAGCAGATGGGTCTCAACCCTGCCATCGTTTTCCTCTCGCTCTCGCTGTGGAGCTACGTGCTAGGCTTCGTGGGCCTCATCGTCGCCCTGCCACTCACCACGCTCATCATCAGCTACTACAACAAATTCGTCCTCCACAGCGACAAAACTCACAAGAAATAGTCGCCCGCCGAGTGTTGGATTAGGTTATGGACCTAAAATTAAGGGGGAAAAAACAAAAACAATGCCCCATGCCTTTAGGTATGGGCGAAACAACGATAATATAAACAATGGCAAATACATACACGCAAATATATCTTCATGTGGTTTTCTCGGTCAAAAACCGCGAATCCCTCATCTCGCAAGAAATCGAGACAGAACTCTACCCGTATATCTGTGGTGCGTGTATCAACCGCAAACACTATGTTCACGCCATAGGAGGAACACACGATCACATCCACATGCTTATAGGAATGCATCCGTCGGAAGGCATCAGCGAACTTATAAAGGCTTTGAAAATCCAATCAACTTTGTGGATAAAAGAGAAATTTGGTGTAGCAAATTTTGCATGGCAATCAGGATTTGCCGCATTCTCTTATAGCAAATCCCTGTTGCCCCAGGTAATCAATTACATCAATCACCAGAAAGAACATCACAAAGTTGTTACGTTTGACAATGAGATGGAAACAATCATGCAACGTTCAGAAATGGATTACAAGAAAGATTACCTGCTTAAGGGGATTGACTAATACCGTACCTAAAGGCACGGGTATTTATAATACACCTTTTCCAGCCATATCGGTCTGCTTCGCGGCCCTTCATGGCTGGCTACCATATTTCATCCCTCTGGGATGACTAAATACCTTCCATAATCAAATGTTGTTATACGGCGCTTTCCTTGCCAAATGTCATTTGAATGGATATTTCATCCCTCTGGGATGACTAAATACCTTCCATAATCAAATGTTGTTATACGACGCTTTCCTTGCCAAATGTCATTTGAATGGATATTTGCCGACATCCCGCTAGGGATGACTAAATACCTTCCATAATCAAATGTTGTTATACGGCGCTTTCCTTGCCAAATGTCATTTGAATGGATATTTGCCGACATCCCGCTAGGGATGCTGATGCGGTAGCCACCCATGAAGGCGTGCGAAGCATGCCGATATGGCTGGAAACGATGGCACCAACAACGCCCCATGCCTTTAGGTATGGGATAAACAACGATAACTGTCGCAATATTGCGGGTGCAAAGGTACAACAGTACTACACCGTGTAGTTTAATGGATGCTTACAAATCTGCGTTATCTGCGAGAGAATAAAAAATGGGGCTGTGTCGTGGTTGACACAGCCCCATCGTTATAGAGGGTTTTAATGGTTACTGATTATTTAACCATCTTCACTGCCTGGGTTGAGCCATCGGTGTACTTGGTCACTACGATGTTCACGCCCTCGAAGGGCTTGTCGCTCATCTGGCCGGCAACGTTCACGAAGCGTACGCTCTGTACTTCCTTGCTTGCGATGTCGTTGATACCAGTAACGATGCCATCGTTGCCAGTGTTGACTTCCTTCTCGGCTGCCTTGCCATACAGGTTCTGGAGCTTAGTGAGGTCATCACCTTCAGCCTTGAGAGCGGGAGCGTGACTGGGAGCATCAAATCCTGTCACAGTCACTGCGGGATCAACAAGGATGGGATAAACAGGAGCGATAGAGACTTTAACTGTCTCGATTTTAGCTTCGTCATCCTTACCAATGCCATTGTCAAAGTAATACTTGATTGTTTCGGGATTGGGATCGCTTGCGTTCATCTCACGGAGCTCGTCAGCTGTGAAATATGCCTTATCAGTCGTTGACCTAGAATCGTTGTCAGATGTGTAGAAACCGTAAGCTGTCTCACCACCGTTTACATAAACCTTGGGCTCATAGAGCTCAACTGCGAGATCAGTGTCACCAATCTTTTCAGCAGTTGTTTCGCTGAAGCCAAAAGTAGTGATTGC
>JAGHSP010000125.1 GCA_018065815.1 Candidatus Sodaliphilus limicaballi
ATCACGTTGGTGAGAATAGCCTCGGTGGGGTTGATTTCCATCATGGGCACATGCTTGTAGGCAGCAGCATGGAACACAAATTTGGGCTTGTATTTCTCAAACGCCACTTCCATGCGCTCACGGTTCTGCACATCGCCCATGAAGAGCACTACCTCGGCGTCGGGGAAGTTGCGTTTCATTTCAAGCGCAGGGTCGTGCATGGGCGTCTCGGCCTGGTCAACAAGCACGATGCGGCTTGCCTGATAGGTGGCGAGCTGGCGCACAATCTCACTGCCGATAGAGCCGCAAGCCCCTGTAATGAGGACACATGTGCCACGCACGTTGGTGCTCACAAGCGAGTTGTTCAGCACGATGGGCTCGCGTCCCAGCAAGTCCTCAATCTCAACTTCCTTGACATATGTGGAGATGTTGCTCTTGTCCTTGTCGTCTTCTAGCTCAAATTCCTCAAACTTGTTGAGCGACAGCAAGGCGATATTGTTGTTGATAAACACGTCGGCCATGCCACTGCGCATCACCTCACGGCGGCTGTCGTTGAAGATGAGCGCATAGATGCCGTGTTCCACAAAGATATTGGCAACCGTCTCCGGGTTATAATAGTAAACCTTAAAGCCATTCAGCACATCAAGTCCCGCCTCGTCCTTGGTGCTGAGAAGTCCCACTGGCTCATATTTTCCAGCGCTCTCATTCTGCAATGCATTGGCAAGGATGAGCGAGTTGAGCGACGTGCCCAGCACGAGCACACGCTTGCGGCTAGTGTTTGACGCAGCCGTGATGCGCATATAGAAGTACTTGATAAACAGGCGCTCTATCATCATTATCGAGAATGTCTCGATGGCGATGACAAATAAGTTCCAGAAACCATAGTAATGTACTCCCGATGTAGCAAAGTAGCAAACGAGGTTGAGCACTATCAGGACGCATGTGGAGGCACACACCACCATGAACGTGCGATACAGGTCCTCTATCACCGACAAGCGTATCACGCAAGTGTAGCTCTTGCTCAAGTAGATTACAATAAAATATATCGACAATATCGCTGCCCAGCAGATAGCCAGATAGCCTATCGATAACGATTGCGGAGCGCCATAGATGTCTTTCATTTCAACTATGGCAAAACTAGCCGTTACAATAAACAAGTCAATGAGTAATATAATCCATCTGGGTGTGGTCTGGCTCTTGAACCATTTCACGAGCCAAGAATTACTCAGTCGGTTAAAAACACCCTCTGCCATTGTATTCTAAAAATAAGTGAATCTTCAAATTAATAACCCCAGTACAGACCCCACAGGACCTCACCGAGAAGTAAATTTTCCATTATCGCACAAAAATACAAAAAATTATACAATTTTTAAAAATTTCAAGCAAAAAAATCATCTGAAAAAACTTTGAAATCGTTTTAATAAAAATTATTTCGAGATTTTGATTACCTTTGCACCACAAATCACAACTCCAAGCACACTAGCAGCATGCACGCTAGAATGCTTTTTTACAACACATCAACAAGAAACAAACATGAGCATTGATATTCAAGCTAATAAAGAACGGTTTATCGAGTTACTGAAATCTACCGGACGCGAAGGCGTGGACGACCTCATCGACTATCTTGAAGACGGCAAGAACGACTTCTTCAAGGCACCGGCAAGCACTCGCTTCCATTTGAGCGAGGAGGGCGGATGCTGCCAGCACTCGCTCAACACTTGCGACGCAGCTCTCAAACTGCGCGACATCGCCCTGGCACAACGCCCCGACCTCGCGGCAAGCCTCACTCGCGAGAGCGTCATCGTGGCCGCACTACTGCACGACATCAACAAGAGTGATATCTACAAACCCGTCACTAAGAAAGTCAAGGGCGCATTTGGACTGTGGGAAGAAGTCCCCGGATGGGACGTGGATTACAGTAACCTCCCGCTAGGCCATGGAGAAAAATCAGCCATCATGGCGCTGTGGAGCGGATTTGAAATCTACGAGGAAGAACTCATCGCCATTCGCTGGCACATGACCGCTTGGGACCTCGCATTCCAAAGTCCCGAGGCAAAAAACAATATCAACACGGCTCGTGACAAATACCCCCTAGTTGCCCTGCTGCAACTAGCCGACGGCATGGCTGCCAACATCTTTGAACGCGAACTGTAAAAGCATAGCATCTTATGAGAAGAATTACAATAACACTCTCCCTTATTGCCATAGTACTAACGGCTGTGGCGCAATCAATCACACCGCAGCAAGCCGTCGATCGGTTCGTTAGCGACCCGTCGATGAAACACGCCTCGGTGGGCGTGATGTTCATGACCATCGACTCGGGAAAAGTCATTGCTGCTGCCAATCCCGAACTATCGGTTGTCACAGCTTCCACAATGAAGACAATCACATCGGTCGCTGCGCTCGAAAAACTGGGTGGCAAACACCGCTTCTGCACCAAAGTGAATGCCGTGGGCAAGATTCACGGCGACACCCTCACTGGCAATGTGGTGATCGTGGGCAGCGGTGACCCCACCCTGGGCACCGGGTTCATCAAGGGCATTCCAAGCATGCCCAACGAGATTGCCGACGGACTGAAAAAACTTGGCATCAAGGTGATTGAGGGAAAAATACTCACCGACATGAGCCTCTACCCCACCCCCTACCACAGCGACTGGTGGGACGTGGGCGATCTGGCACAAGACTATGGCGCGGGCGTGTTCCCCATCAACTACCGCGACAACACCATTCGCTTCAACTTCAACATCGATGCCAAGGGACGCATCTTCGGCGGCCACTTTGTGCCCGACGTACCGGGACTGGCCTACATAGACAACACCCGCCCTGCCGCCCGCAAGAGCGTGTGGCCCACCCTGGAATATGGCAGCAACTCGCTAGTGATCAACGGCGAGACCGCATCGGGCAAAGGCAAGGGACGACACAGCTGGATTGTGGCTAACCCACGACCCGACGCTTTGCTAGTAATGGACGTTGAGACTGCCCTCAACACTAGCGGCATCACGGTGGAGAACAAAGAGAACCTGCGTCCCGACAAGTGGGAGACTACCCTCATTGCCGAGCACTTCTCGCCCGAACTCACCGACATCGTCACCTCTCTGCTCGACCGCAGCGACAATATGTTCACTCACGCCCTGCTGCGCGCCATTGCCGTGCGCAACAACGGCGACCTCGACCAGTCGGGGGTCAACGAGGTGAAACGCATCTTCAAGGGAATGGGCATCGACACCGAGTCGCTTTTCATGCGCGACGGCAGCGGACTGGCACGCGTCAACCGCTCATCGGTGCACCTGTTCTGCGACATGCTTCGCACCGTGGCCGACAAGCGATACAACGACAAACGCCTCACCGACCTCATGCCTCGTGCCAAGAAACGTATAGGCAACATCTTGCCTTCCACCCCGCTCGCCGATGACCTCTCGCTCAAAAGCGGCAGCATGAGCGACGTGCAGTGCTTCGTGGGGTACTACCCTGCCGAGAACCCGACTATCGTGTGGGCGATACTTGCCGGTAACTACACTTGCTCCAGAGCTACGCTCAAAAACAACATGGACCGCATGCTCATAGGCGCTTTATTAGGCAAATAATGCAACTTTCGCGCAAAAAGTTTGCCCAACTCAAAAAATAATTGTAAACTTGCACTTTATTTAAAAAGCATGGCTATGAACAATAACATCGCATCTCTGCTTACCAATGTATATGAGATTGAGGGACTGCTACTTGTAGTGTCTCGTCACGGCAAGGACACACCCTCGCTAGTGTATCAGCGCATCGAGAAGGCCGCACAGGACCTGAACGAACAGTGCAAGCAATTTGCAGCCCAGGCCACACAGCAAGAGCCTGCTGCTCCTGTTGACGAGCCTCTCCCCGTGGCACAACAAACTGACGTGGAACCCGAACCAGAGCAGCTGCCAGAACCCGCGAACGAGGTTCTGCCCCTCGAGGACGAGCCCGCACAAGTTCCCGTTGAGGACCGCGAGCCCGACGAGGACATCTCGTTTGAGTTTGTCTATGACGAAGATACCGAACAGGCTGCCGACGAGGAGGAGCCCATGGAAAGGTCAGAGCAAGACGATGACGACATGCCGTCATCGCCATTCAGTTTCCAGGTTTCAGAGTCACAGCAGCCCGTGGATGAATCTATTGAACCACCAGTATTCAATCCCGAGCCACAAGACACGCCCCGGCGCGCCATCGATATGCGCAAGTCGCTATCCATCAACGATTACTACCGCTTCCGCCGCGAACTCTTCGAGGGCAACGAGGTGGAGATGAACGATGCGCTCAATGCAGTAATGCACATGGACAGCGCCGCACAGGTAGAAAACTACTTCTACAACGTCAAGGGGTGGAATCGCGACAGCGACGACGTGGCCTATTTCATGGAAATCGTGCACAACCTTTTTGATTGATTCACCGCAATGGCAGCCGGAAAATTATACATAGTCCCAACCCCTGTGGGCAATCTCGACGACATGACTCCGCGTGCCGTGAAAGTGCTCATGGAGTCACATCTCATCTTGGCCGAGGACACACGCACCAGTGCAGTGATAATGAAGCACTTCGGCATTGAGACCCCCATGCGCAGCCACCACAAGTTCAACGAGCACGAGACCTTGCCGGGAATCATCGGCATGCTCGAGGGCGGCAGCGTCATTGCCCTGGTCAGCGATGCGGGTACCCCGGCAATCAGCGATCCCGGTTTCCTGCTTTCCCGTGAGTGCCGACGCAAGGGCATCGAGGTGGAAACACTACCAGGTGCCACGGCCTTCGTCCCTGCACTAGTCAATTCTGGACTGCCTTGCGAGAGGTTTATTTTTGAAGGCTTCCTTCCGCCCAAGAAAGGACGCGCCACACGCCTGGACGAACTCAAAGACCAGCCGCTCACCATGATCTTCTACGAGTCACCCATGCGACTTGTCAAGACGCTCAAACAGCTAGCCGAGGTCATGGGCGCCGACCGCGAGGCTAGTGTAGTGAGAGAAATCTCAAAACTGCACAACACCACCCACAACGGGACCCTCGCTCAACTCGTCGAACACTTCGAAAACAACGCCCCGCGCGGGGAAATAGTGATCGTAGTTGCCGGACGCGAACCCAAAGCAACGGTCAAAATCGACAAATACGCTCACTTTAAAAACAAGAATAAAACAAATAACGAAAATAACTACAACAATGAAGAAGATTAAACTTTTCGCTCTGTTAATCGCTTGTCTGGCACTCATACCCTCGTGTCACGACAACAACGATCAAGACTCGGCTGATCAAGAGTCAATCAACAACGAGCTCAGCGACTCGCTTGCTACCGCTATGGCCGAGAAAGACAGTCTCATGGCACTAATGAACGACATTGCCGACGGCATGACCGAAATCAAGGAAATGGAAGGCATCGTCACCGCACGTGACCTCAACGGAGAAACCCCCGACCGCAAGACCCAGCTGCGCAACGACATCCTTCTCATTCAGCAAAACATCGAGCTGAAAAAGAAACGCCTGGCCGACCTTGAGAAACGACTCAGCCAGTCTTCTAACTTCTCTGCCGAGATGAAGAAAACAGTGGAGAGTCTCAAGAAACAACTCGAAACACAACAAATCACCATCAACGACCTCACCAAGCAACTGCAAGCCGCACACATCGAAATCAACACGCTCAACACACGCGTTGACTCGCTCAACACCGTCAACTCCAATGTGAAGCGCGAGAAGAGAGAGGCACAAGAAGAATCGGAGCGTCTCAACAACGAACTCAATGTGTGCTACTATGTGGTAGGTTCTAAGAAAGAGCTCAAAGAGCACAAGATCATCGAGACAGGTTTCCTGCGCAAGACCAAAATCATGGAAGGCGACTTCGAGAAGTCTTACTTCACCAAGGCCGACAAGCGCACATTAAACGACATCCAGCTTCACAGCAAGAAGGCCGAAGTAATGTCAAAGCACCCTGCCGGATCCTACACACTGAGCGAAGGAGCCACAGGCAAAGTGCTGCACATCAACAATCCAAGCAAGTTCTGGGAGTTCTCTAATTACCTCATCGTGAAGGTAAATTAAAGAGAAACACCCCCCACGACACAATCACAACGCCTCTCGTCGCAACGAGAGGCGTTTTTTGACATCCCTATTTTCAGCCCAGCCAAGCACCCCCTTCTAGCGGTTGCCCCTCTCCGCCCCCCCAGTTGCAATCCCCTACCCCCTGCGGCAGTCCAGTTCTCGCGGGTTCTCCCGCGAGCCACCTGCCCCCTTCCAGCATGCACGTCCCGTCTCCCAGTAACAGCCCTCTTATTCCCCCTGCGGCGGTCCAGCCATCTCCGGGTCTCCCAGTGGCGGTTTCAAGTTGCCCAGTTGATTGTGCTCCATCATGGTTCACCCATTATTTTTGCACAAAAACAAGAGAAATGAAACACACCATAAGCAACCC
>JAGHSP010000394.1 GCA_018065815.1 Candidatus Sodaliphilus limicaballi
CAAGAATGCAGCAGGCACAGCAGCCGGTCTCACTGGCTTCTTCGGCTACTTCTTCGGTACAGCGGTTCTGGCTAACACCCTGCTCGGTTACATCGCCGAGAGCAGCGCCGACGGCACTTTCATTCTGCTTCTCGCAGGTTGTGCATTGTCAATTCTCTTCATGGCGTTCACCTACAAGGAAGAGCGCTATCTCATGAGCAAGAAATAATACACTCCCCTGAAATATCAACGGGGTGTGTCAAAATGCAAGTATAAACGGCGCGCTGTAAGCGCAATGCCGCTATTAGCCCGGGGCAACGCCCCGGGTAAAAGGGTATTAAATAATTACGCCCTGTAAGGGCAAAAGAATTGTTACCCTACAAAAATGCATTTTGACACACCCTCCTTGTTTTTTTATAATTACCCCAGAATACACTACTTCACGATTGTAATAAAACTATTTTCACTCTTGACCTTTTTGCCATTCACATAGTAATCAGGACTTTCCATTGCCCCTAACGGATTATCTATCTGCAATGTGTCGCTCTTGCCATCGGGCCAGCAGATAACTACTTTGGGGCACTCCTCAAGCTTGATGCCTAGTTTGGCATCCGAGAAAACACAAAAGTGAACACGATCCCCTTTAACAAAATTAGCATATTCATTGCTGCCCCGAAGGCTGTCGGGCGTAACAGAGTCGCTGGGATTAGGCATGACAAACGTGAAAACACTGTCGCCATAAACACGCTTAAACTTCAAGTCATATACATTAATCATCCCGGGAGACAAAGAATCGCAAAGCAAATTTTTACCCTCGGCATCAGTCACCTGAACATAATAATACAGATACGGATAACGCTGACAACCAGAAAACACGCTGGCCGCAACAAGGCAAAGCAAAGAATATAAAAGTTTTTTCATACAGGATTTCATTGTGAATTTTGAGCAAATTTAATAATAAATCGTGACAACAGCAAGACATCAGGGCAACCGCATCAAAACTTCCCGACTTTTCCCACGGAGAAGATCACAGAGATTTTCTACTGAAAGAAATTATCCGAAATTAGAAGAAATTTTTTTACTGCAAACCACAGATTAAACAGATTATTTATTTTTTTCTCTGTGATCTCTGTGTCTCTGTGGGGGAAGTCGGGAAGTTCTTGGGAAGTTTTGGCAAGTTTTGATGCGGTTGCCCTGGCAAGACATAGCTAAATTTTGAAATGTGGGATTTTTTTCGTAATTTAGCAAATTATTTGGTATAGTGCGTGGTGTGTCCATGCGGATGCACGCGTGCGATATATAACTAAAACTCTGATTATAAATGACAAATAACAGAAAAATACGCGTTGGCATTACCCAAGGGGACACCAACGGAATAGGCTACGAAGTGATTCTCAAGACACTATCGGTGCCTGAATTTTGCGAATTATGCACTCCGGTTATCTACGGTTCGAGCAAGGTGATGACCTTTCACCGCAAGGCTCTCGAAATGCCCTCGCTGCAAGTGAACACCGTGCGCGGCGGGCAGATCAAGGACGGGGCCGTAAACCTGATTGAGGTGTGCGGCAACGAGGACATCAAGGTAGAACTGGGTCAGCCCGACAAGCAGGCAGGACACGCAGCATTCCTCTCGCTTGAGGCAGCTGTGGCCGACCTCAATGCCGGCAACATCGATGTGCTCGTCACTGCTCCCATCAGCAAGGACAACATCCAGAGCGAGTCATTCAACTTCCCCGGCCACACCGAGTATCTCGAGGCTTGCATGGGCGACGGCAACAAGGCTCTCATGGTGCTGTGCAACGAGAATCTGCGCGTGGCGCTGGTCACCACTCACCTGCCCATCTCGCAGGTGCCCGCTGCTATCACCGCCGATGCCATCAAGGAGAAAGTGCACATCTTCAACAAGTCGCTCCAGCGCGACTTTGGCATCGTGAAGCCCCGCATTGCTGTGCTTGCGCTCAATCCCCACTCGGGCGAGAACGGCCTGCTGGGCAACGAGGAAAAAACTGTGATCGCGCCCACACTGCAAGAGCTCTATGACAAGGACAAGGTGCTGTGCTTCGGCCCCTACGCTGCCGACGGGTTCTTCGGCAACGAGACCTACCGCAAGTTTGACGGCGTGCTGGCGATGTATCACGACCAGGGACTCGCTGCTTTCAAGACACTTGCCATGGACAACGGCGTGAACTTCACCGCCGGACTGCCCCAGGTGCGCACCAGCCCCGACCACGGCACTGGCTACGACATCGCAGGCAAGAACCTCGCTAGCGAGAACTCTTTCCGCCAGGCCATCTATGCAGCCATCGACATCTACCGCAACCGCTTGCGCTGGGACGAGGGACACGCCCACCCGCTGCGCAAGCAGTACTTCGAGCGAGGCAAGGACAACGTGGTGCTCGACCTCACCAAGGACGAGTGAAGCTTTTTACGATAACGATAGACGATAACGATAACTTCTAGAAAATCTAGAACTTCTAGAATCTCTATAAAACACAAAACACTATGCATTACGCAATTATAGCAGCCGGCGAGGGTTCTCGCCTCGCCCAGGAGGGCGTGAGCAAGCCCAAGCCTCTCGTTGAGCTCAACGGCGAGCCCATGGTGTTGCGACTCATGCACATCTTTGAGCGTTGCAATGCCGAGAGCATCAGCATCATCATCAATGAGCACATGACCGAGGTGCGCGAGTTTGTCGAGAGCCTCAATTTGAGCGTTCCCATCAACGTGGTGGTGAAGACCACACCCAGCTCCATGCACAGCTTCTGGGAGTTGAGCAAGGTGATTCCCGAGGGCAAGTTCTGCCTCACCACGGTCGATACCATCTTCCGCGAGCCCGACTTCGCCCGCTACATACAGGCCTTTGAGGCCAACGGCGAGCACGATGGCATGTGGGCGGTGACACCCTTCATCGAGGACGAGAAACCTCTCTATGTAGATGTAGATAACGACCTCGACATGAACATCACCGCATTCCGCGACCAGCCATGGGACGGGGCAAAATATGTGTCGGGAGGTATCTACGCTATGGACAGCAAGGCATTCAAAGTGCTGGACCATTGCATAGAGAGCAACATCTCACGCATGCGCAACTTCCAGCGCGCGCTCGTCGATGCTGGTCACAGACTGCAAGCGTTCTCCATCGACAAAATCATCGACGTGGACCACGCCAGCGACATCGAAGTAGCACAGAAATTTATATCAGAATAAAAAGAAACAGCAAGTCGAGCGTTTCGTAGCGACTCCCCGACGAGCGTTTCGTTAAAAATTACCGATTATGGCAGAAATCACAATTGCCGGCATCTTGCGTGCCGGTGCTTATTCGCCCAACCACATAGGCAACGACACCGCAATATTCAACGCCGTTGCCGACCAACTGCGCAAGCGCGGTTGCCTCGTGAACATCTACAGCGAGGACCAGTTCAACAAGAACGGAGTCAAGGAGGAAATCATCCTCAACATGTGCCGCGAGCGCGAATCCATCGCACAACTCCAGAGGCTCGAGGACGAGGGCAGGCTGGTCATCAACTCGGGCTACGGCATCGAGAACTGCACCCGAGAGCGCATGACACGCATCCTCCTGGGCAACAACATCCCCTACCCCGAAAGCCTCATCGTGAACACCAACGAGAACGTGAAGCCTCTCATCAACAAGGCTGGTTTCCAGAGCTGCTGGATCAAGCGCGGCGACTTCCACGCAATGCACAAGGAGGACGTCTCCTACTGCCGACACGCCGACGAGGCACAGGAGGTGCTGCAAGAATACTTCTACCGCGGCATCACACGCGCCGTGATCAACGTGCACCTGGTGGGTGACCTCATCAAGTTCTACGGCATCAAGGGATCGCCTTTCTTCTACTGGTTCTACCCCTTCGACGAGGGACACAGCAAGTATGGACTGGAGCAAATCAACGGACGCTCGCAAGGTCTCCCGTTCGATGAGGAGCACCTCAAGGACATCTGCAACCGCGCCGCCGAGGAACTCAACACCGTCGTCTATGGCGGCGACTGCATCGTGGGAGCCGACGGTGAAGTGCGCATCATCGACTTCAACGACTGGCCCAGCTTTGCGCCCTGCCGCGACGAGGCTGCGCCTCACATCGCCAAGGCGGTGCTATCCATCATCAAGGAATCAAGGAGAAATAAAAAATGAATTTCAAGGAATTAAAACAGCAATACAAGGCTTCGCTCAAGTCGATGGACACCGAGGAGCACATCGACCTGGCGTTCTACCGCCCCATGGGATTTGCATGGGCCATCCTGTTTGCCAAGCTGGGCGTCACGCCCAACTGGGTGACCATCGCCTCCATCTTCCTGGGCGTGGGCGGAGGCATACTTCTGTACTTTGGAGCCGAACCCTACATCTGGCTCAACTACGTGGGCATACTGCTCATCATCTGGGCCAACACCTACGACAGCGCCGACGGCCAGCTGGCACGACTCACCAAGCAGTATTCTCGCATAGGACGAATACTCGACGGCGTGAGCGGCGACTTCTGGTTTGTTGCCATCTACATCGCCATCGTGATGCGTGAAATCCACTTCGGCGACAATCTGCTGGGCGACTACTTCGGCAGCCACAAGTGGCTCATCTGGGTCATTGCCGTTGCTGCCGGCGTCTGCCACGCCAAGCAAGCTGCCATGGCCGACTATTACCGACAGTTCCACCTCTTCTTCCTCAAGGGAGAGGAAGGAAGCGAGCTCGACAGCACCGACCAGCTCACCCTGGAATATGACGCAGTGCCCTGGAAAGGCAACTTCTGGAAAAAAGTCACCATGTACTTCTACCGCAACTACACCTCCAACCAGGAAGTGATGACGCGCAACATGCAGGCTCTGCGGCGTGCACTCAAGGAGCGCTACGGCAAGGCAATACCACAGGACTTCCGCCAGTCGTTCCGACTCAAGAGCCTGCCATTGATGAAGTACACCAACATGCTGTCGTTCAACACACGCATCATCGCCATGTTCCTATCGGTCATCTTCAAGATGCCGTGGCTCTACTTCGCCTTTGAACTCGTGGTGCTCAACGCCATGATGGTTTACATGGTGCTGCGACACGAACACATCTGCAAGAAATCAATCAACGAAATCTCATGAACAAGATAACCGACATCACTGGTGTCATCTTTGACTACGGCGGCACCATCGACAGCCGAGGCGTGCACTGGAGCGAAGTCCTATGGGCAGGATTCCAGCACATGCAAGTGCCCGTCACCAAGGAACAGTTTCGCGAGTGCTACGTCCACGCCGAGCGCGAGCTCGCACGCGTGCGCCACATCCTCCCCAACGACAACTTCCTCGACCTGCTGCGCAAGAAGGTCAACATTGAGCTTGACTACCTTGTCAATAACGGGCTCATCGCCGACAGCAGCGAGGCAGTGAGCGAGGGAATTGCCCAATACTGCTACAACGCAGCACGCGAGTGCGTCGAGGAGGCGCGCCCCGTGCTCCAAGCGTTGAGCGAGCGATATCCCATGATGCTCGTGAGCAACTTCTACGGCAACGTTGACAGCGTGCTGCGCGACTTCGACCTGCGCCGCTATTTCAAGGGCGTGATCGAGAGCGCCGTGGTGGGCGTGCGCAAGCCCAACCCCACACTGTTCCGCCTAGGGGTGGATGCCCTGGAAATGGACGCCAGCAAGGTGCTCGTGATAGGCGACTCGCTGCGCAAAGACATCGAGCCCGCCGAGAGCCTAGGATGCAAAGTGCTGTGGATCAAAGGTAAAGGTTGGACCCCCGACGAAGACGCCCAGACCCACCCCTGCACCATCACCAGCATCCTCCAAGTCCCAGCCCTAACACTATAAAACGGGAACTCTAACCTCTCGGGGAACTCGGGGAACTCGGG
>JAGHSP010000056.1 GCA_018065815.1 Candidatus Sodaliphilus limicaballi
TTCGTCGTGTTGGCAATGGATCGCGAGCACGGGGACTGTGATTGATGGCAACTGATGCTTGGTGATGGATATAAGTCTAAACAGGTCGGCAATGCGTGGCAGCCATGAGGCATATTGCCACCAGTTACCTTGTTCCACTCCCATTTTGTCAATCATCGACAACACGTCGGGCGAGGTTGTCTTGACCTTAAACCCTATCTTGATGTTGTTTGTGATGGCTTTACATGTAACATTGACTTTGAGAGGGGTAGCTATAGCAATAACAGCCTTTATCTTTTCACTGCATCGCACGCTCTCATTGAGCACTAGCAATGCTCCCATTGAGCGCCCTAATAAAATAATGTGTTCGTAGTTGCTCCTGAGCTTATCGGTCGCCTGTGAGACGGCTTCCTGCCATAGCGACAACGAAGCTCCGGCAAAGTCTTTCATGCTTCCGCCGTGCCCGGGAAGGGTGATTGCCACAGTGGAATATCCAAGTCGTTTAAACACGGGGATGAACTCGTTCATGGCGTGGGCAGCCTCGGCGATGCCGTGGACCATCAGCACTACGGTCGAGGCACCTGTCACGTTGTTCACTATGGTGTTGCTGTTTGTCATTTTTTGGAAAAGTGTTTGCACAGGTGGGTAATGGGGCAGTTGAGGCAGTCGGGGCGCTGTGACTTGCACACGTAGCGGCCGTGGAGCAGCAACCAGTGGTGCGCCTTGTAGCGCAGGTGCTCGGGGATGTGGCGCGTGAGGGCCTTTTCTACTTCGAGCGGTGTCTTGCCGCTAGCCAGTCCCAGACGATTGCTCACGCGGAACACGTGTGTGTCGACGGCAATGGCTGCTTTGCCAAATACCACGCCCATGACCACGTTGGCAGTCTTGCGACCCACGCCGGGCAGCTGGGTGAGCTCGTCCATGGTTGAGGGGACGATGCTGTTGAACTTCTCTACCAGCATTGCCGCCATTGCCCGCAGGTGAGCCGCCTTGCTGTTAGGGTAGGAAACGCTCTTCACATATTCAAGTATGTCCTCGACGCTTGCGGCCGCCATAGCCTGTGGCGTGGGGTAGGCGGCAAAGAGAGCAGGCGTTACCATGTTAACGCGCTTGTCGGTGCACTGGGCCGACAAGATCACTGCCACCAGTGTCTCAAACGGGTTGCTGAAAGTGAGTTCACTCTCGGGGTTGGGATTGGCGGCTGCAAAGTGGGCGAGCACTGCCTCATATCTCTCCTTTATTGTCATTTGTCAAAATCTTACAACAATGGCACATGCCCCGTTGGTTGGGAAATGTGCCATCGCATTGTATTGCTAACTTGATTAGTGTGCGCTCTTGAACTCGTCGAGGAAGCGTGCGTCGTTCTCGCTGAACATGCGCAGGTCCTTGACCATGTACTTGAGGTTAGTGATGCGCTCAACGCCCAGGCCGAATGCATAGCCGGTGTAAACACTGCTGTCGATGCCGCTTGCCTCGAGCACTGCGGGATCAACCATGCCGCAACCCAGAATCTCGACCCAGCCGGTGTGCTTGCAGAATCCACAGCCCTCGCCGCCGCACAGCATACAAGAGACGTCCATCTCGGCGCTGGGCTCGGTGAACGGGAAGTAGCTGGGACGCAGACGAATCTGGGTCTCGGGGCCGAAGAGCTCCTTGGCAAAGTTGAGAAGCACTTGCTTGAGGTCGGCAAAGGTCACGTTCTTATCGATGTAGAGACCCTCAATCTGGTGGAAGAAGCAGTGAGCACGCGCGGTGATGGCCTCGTTGCGGTAAACGCGTCCGGGGCAGATGATGCGGATGGGCGGCTGCTTGCGCTCCATGGTGCGCACCTGCACCGAGCTGGTGTGGCTGCGCAGCACAATGTTGCGTTTCACGTCCTCCTTGTTCTGCTCGATGAAGAAGGTGTCCTGCATGTCGCGTGCAGGGTGGTCGGCAGCAAAGTTGAGCGCGCTGAACACGTGCCAGTCGTCCTCAACCTCGGGACCATCGGCAAGGGTGAAGCCCAGGCGAGAGAAAATGTCGATGATCTGCTTGCGCACCACCGAGATGGGGTGGCGAGTACCCAGCTCGGCAGGGAATGCCGGGCGGGTGATGTCAATCTTGTTTTTCTCCTTCTCCTGCGCCTTGAATGTTTCCTTCAGGCCGTTAATCTTTTCAGTAGCAATGTTCTTCAGCTCATTGAGTTTCTGGCCCAGTTCTTTCTTCTGCTCGGCAGGAACGGTGCGGAAATCGGTGAACAATGCTGTGATTTCACCTTTTTTGCTCAGGTACTTGATGCGCAGCGCTTCAAGTTCCTCTTCGTTGGCGGCATGCAATGCAGCAAGTTCCGCTTTGAGTTTCTCTATTTTTTCAAATATCATAGTCTATATATGTTTATCCATGCAAAGTTACAAAAAATAAAGCAAAGTGCAAGGGTATTTGTCGCATTATTTCACGCACGTTAGCGTTTGTGATATGAAATTTTGGTAATTACGGTAACATTTGATAATTTTGCAGTCTGTATGCAAGGTCAGGAATTCATATCGCGTGTTGATGGTTACATCTGGTCGAATGCGTTGCTCGTGAGCGGCGGTCGGCCTGTGCTTGTGACGTTGAGTGGTGGCGCCGACTCGGTGGCTCTGCTCAGAGTGCTCGTGGCGTTGGGCTATGAGTGCATCGCTGCGCATTGCAATTTCCACCTGCGTGGCGAGGAGAGCGACCGCGACGAGCGGTTTGCCGTGTCGCTGTGCCGGTTGCTGGGCGTCAGGCTGGTGGTAAAGCACATGGACGTCGAGGCACGCCAGCGTGAGCGTGGCATCTCAGTCGAGATGGCATGCCGTGAGTTGAGGTATGAGTGGTTTGCGGCAATGGCTTCCGAATTTGGCTGCCAGGCCATAGCCGTTGCCCATCATGCCGACGACAACGTGGAGACCTTTTTCCTCAACGCCCTGCGCGGCACAGGCATAGCGGGCCTTGCCGGGATGAAGCCGCGCAACGGCAACATCGTGCGTCCGTTGCTGGGCGTGACCCGCAGTGAGATAGAGGAGTATCTCAATGAACTGGGGCAGCCGTATGTCGTTGACAGCACAAATCTCGAGAATGACTACAAGCGCAACCGCGTGCGCAATGTGATTGTGCCCGCTGTTGAGCGAGAGTTCCCCGGAGCCCGCAAGACGCTCCAGTCAACGGTTGAGCACACGAGGGAATGTGCTGACCTGTATCGAGACTTGCTTGGAGACTTGAAGTCGAGGCTTGGCATTGCTGATGGTGCCGAGTGCAGGGTTGGCGTGAAGGAGCTCTTGGCAGTTAAGACAAGCAACATGGCATTGCTCGTCCACGACTTGCTGGACAGTTATGGGGTAAGCCATGAACAGAGCGAATATATAGCCGAAATACTCTCTTCCAAAAGTAGGAAAGGGCAGAAAATCCATACATCAAGTCATACTTTAAGCATAAGGGAGCAATATGTTATAATAGAAAAGAATAGCATTGGGATAAATGACCAAATACAGGTTGATTTCAGCGCGCTTCATGGCGTTAAAGAAATACTTGAAGTGAACACCGCGCCAACCAAGCCTTTCGCACCCAAGATGTGCGACGGAAAGGGTTCTGTCGCATTGCACAAGGATGTGCTCAAATGCGAGAATGTCGTTCTGCGCCATTGGCGTGAAGGCGATCGCATGCGTCCGTTCGGAATGCGTGGCACCAGGCTGGTGAGCGACATGTTCTCCGATGCAAAGTATGGCCCCGTCGCTAGGCGTGCGGCATGGCTGCTTGATGTGGATGGTGAGATTGTTTGGGTGCTAGGATTGCGGTCGGGAAATTCCTTCAAGGTTGATGTGGGTTCCACTGACTACATTCTGGTCAATACTAAAAAATAAGAGCACCATGAGTCACGGTGCTCTTGTTGTGCATAGTAATGCTTTTAATTGTCTCGATGTTCCTGCTTATTTGTTGAACAGCAGGTTGGCCAGTGTTTCGGAGTCGGCATCGGGCGATGACATGATTCTCGCGATAACTTTCTCAATACGTTTCAAGCTTGCCTCGTTCTTGGCAAGCACGGTGTTGTCACGTCCAAGCACATAGAACACGGGAAGGGTGGGGAGGTCGTAACTTCCGCCGTCGTTAATGCTTTGCGACTTATTCCACCCGTTGGTCACCCATGCGGGCATTTGTGTTTTCTTCCACTGCTTTTCGTTGGCCATGGGATTAATGGCAACCACTCTCACGATGCCTGTTTCTACTGCTTGCTTGATGGCCGCGCTGGCTTGCAGGTTTTCCTTGACCTTGGCGCATGCGTCGCAGTCGGGGTCGTTGAAATACAGCAGTGTGAAACGTTTGTCATTATTTAGCAAGTTTCCCTTTTCACCTTTGTCTGTGATGTAGTCAATGTCGTTTGCGGTTTTTCCTATGCGGTTCTTCATTGCGCTTTCGAGCAAGGCTTTGGGGCGCATTTTCTCGTTGTTGCTCAGCACGAACGATTCGGTTGCGTGTTTGAGCACTGCCATATATACGTCCTCGTTGTGAAGGCTGTCGGTGGGGTCGCTCAGGCGGTTGAGGACCATGTCGAGGGCTTTGCGGTAGCTCTTGGGGTTGGTGCTCATCACCTGCATTGTCTGTTCTACAATGAGCATCGCGTTGTCGCGAGGCATCTTCTGTGTCTGCTCGATAAGTTTCATGAACTTGTCGGGGTCTAGCCCGAAAAATTGCTCATGTGCCGGCGCTGTGAATGCGGCTCCGATAGCTAATGCTATTGCTAAAATAAATTTTTTCATCTTTTTTACGTGTTAAAGTCTTGCAAAGGTAAGCAACTTTGAGTATTTTTGCAATTAATAGACGCAAAAGAAATGAAAAAGATAACTAAAACCAATGCAGCGCGCCTGCTCGACAGGGCCAAAGTGACCTACGAACTCATCCCCTACGAGGTGGATGAGAGCGATTTGGCCGCGGGCCATGTGGCTGACCAGCTGGGCGAAGACATACATTGCGTGTTCAAGACCCTGGTGCTCCATGGCGAGCGCACGGGGCATTTCGTGTGTGTGATACCGGGATGTGACGAGGTGGACCTCAAAAAGGCCGCAAAGGTGTCGGGCAACAAGAAAGTTGACCTGATAGCAATGAAAGACCTGCTGGCGACCACCGGCTACATACGCGGCGGTTGCTCGCCCGTGGGCATGAAGAAACCGTTTCCCACGTTTTTCCACACCACGTGCAATGACTTTGAACACATCTATGTGAGTGCTGGCATGCGCGGCTTGCAATTTAAAGTCAATCCTGGCGACCTTGTGAAGTTTGTGGGTGCCCAGGTGGTTGACATAACATCTGACAAAACTGACGATAATGAGTAATACGTTTGGCAACATATTGAGGCTTACCACCTTTGGCGAGTCTCATGGCATCGCAATAGGCGGCGTGCTCGACGGCATGCCGGCCGGTGTCGCTATCGACATGGACGAGGTGCAGCGTGTTGTGGACCGCCGCCGCCCAGGGCAATCGGCCATGACGACTTCGCGCAGCGAGGACGACAGGGTTGAGATTCTTTCGGGTGTCTTCGATGGCGTCACGCTGGGCACGCCCATAGGTTTCGTAATCCGCAACAAGGATCATCATTCGGCCGATTACAGCGAGATCAAGGAATGCTATCGCCCGTCGCATGCCGACTATACCTACGACGCGAAATACGGCATTCGTGACTACCGTGGCGGAGGGCGCTCGTCGGCACGCGAAACTGCTGCCCGTGTGGTGGGCGGGGCGATTGCCATGCAGGCGTTGAAGCAATTAGGCATTACTGTCACAGCATATACTTCTCAAATTGGGACTGTGTTGCTGGACGCATCAAAAAAGGTTGATTTGTCAAATATTGACAGTAATACTGTTCGCTGCCCCGATGCCGATACTGCTGCCTTGATGGAGGCTGAAGTGATGGCGGCGCGTGCTGCCGGCGACTCGCTGGGCGGCTGTGTCTCTTGTGTGGTCAACGGGGTTCCTGCGGGGCTGGGCGAACCGGTTTTCGGCAAGCTGCATGCCCAGCTGGGCGCGGCGATGCTGGGCATTAATGCGGCTAAGGGCTTTGAGTATGGCGACGGATTTGCGTTTGCTGGTGCTCGTGGCAGTGAAGTGATGGACCGCTTTACTTCGTGCGACGGCACGGTCACCACGCTCGACAACCACTCGGGAGGCATTCAGGGCGGCATCTCCAACGGTGCTCCCATCACGTTCAGAGTGGCGTTTAAGCCAGTGGCCACGCTGATGCGCGACATTGAGACTATCGACCGCAACGGCAATCCTGTCACACTGCATCCGCATGGCCGTCACGACCCCTGCGTCGTGCCTCGCGCTGTGCCCATTGTGGAGGCGATGGCGGCGCTTGTGATGCTTGATAATGTGCTCATGGCACGCACGTCGAGGCTGTGATGCGCAAAGGGTACTCGGAGTTTCTGGCCGAAAGGTTTGACGGCAAGGTGCAGAAGATTGCCGTGAATGCCGGATTCTCATGCCCTAACCGTGACGGCACCGTGGGGCGTGGCGGGTGCACATACTGCACCAACGAGGCATTCAATCCTCGATACTGCGATGCCCGGCTCACTGTTGCCGAGCAACTGGAACGTGGAAAGGCATTTTTCGCCCGCAAGTACCCGAGCATGAACTACCTGGCATATTTCCAGGCATACAGTAACACTCATGCCTGCGTCGATAGATTGCGAGAACTGTATAACGAGGCCCTTGCCGTGGATGGAGTGGTGGGCATCGTCATAGCTACTCGCCCCGACTGCTTGGGCGATGAAGTTGTGGAGCTGCTGTCGGAGTTGGCTGCGCGCACACGGCTCATCGTCGAATTGGGTGTAGAGACGATGCATGATGTCACCTTGCGCAAGGTGAATCGTTGTCACGATTGGACAACTGCCCGCAATGCAATTGTGTGCCTTGCCGAGCACGGTATTGCCGTGGGTGTCCACTTGATACTAGGGCTGCCGGGCGAGGACGAGTCGATGATGGAGCGCACGGTGAGAACCGTCGCGGCATTGCCGGTGACGGTTCTCAAATTCCATCAGATGCAAGTCCTCAAAGGCACGAGGCTTGCCCGCCAATGGCAGGCAGGAGAGGTGGAGCTGATGCAGTGGACTGCACAGGAATATGCGTCGTTGTGCGCACGGCTGTTGAGGCTTTTGCCATCGCATGTCGTTGTAGAGCGTTTTGTGTCGCAGTCGCCGCCGTCGATGCTGCTGTCGCCACGGTGGAACTTGAAACCGGGTGAGTTTGCCCAGTTGCTAGAATCAAAAATGAATGAGTTATGAAGAAATATATATTACCCTTGGTGCTTATTGCAATATCCATAAACTTGTCGGCAAGAGACAAGTTCAATGCTAGCTGGCAACATGCGATTCTTGCTGCTGTTGACAGTTTTCCTGAACGTGGCGGTTACTATACGGGCGGTCGCCCCAACGCCGTGTTCGGCAAGACTACGATGCAGGGGCTTCACGATGCGTTCAAGATGGGCGAGAGCGATGAGCGTCCGCAGTTCGACCCCCAGCAGGCACAACCGTCGTTCTGTTCTAGCGCGACCTATGCCGTGCTTGTTAAGGCCTTGCTGCTGTGGGACACGCGTGGCGTGATTGGGCGTGAGGCATGGGTGAACATGAAGCCCTACGTGGGTATCAAAGATGCCCTCAACCCCGACGGGATAGGCCAGGATGACGGTGTGGGTGTGTGGGGCCGCGCCAATGCCAATGGTCCGGGTTTGGGTGTTCTTATCGCGGAACTGGGTGCAGGCTACAATTTCACTGCTTATCGCGGAGCTAAGAGCCAGCGCAACAAAGAGACTCCGGGCGAGGTTTATATGAGCGACGAACAATGGTGCTTGCAGGACGTGTGGAGTCGTGCTCGGCCTGGCGACCTGATGAAGATATTCTGGAACCGCAATGAGAGCCGCGGACGCGACAGCGGCGCTATCATAGGTTGCAACGATGACAAGGATGCCGACCAGGAGGCTGGGCACAGCGTCATCTTCATGGGTTGTGAGGGCGACACTGTGGCCTACTGGAGCAGTAATGGCCCGGGAAAGAACCCCGAGACGCTGGGCTACGGTATGGGGCGTTGTCATAAAACGGCAATTCAGCGCGTGGTTTTCACACGCATCACGCATCCAGAGAAGTTCAACAATGCTCGTAGCATTAGCCCCACAAGCGTTAACCAGTATCTCTACGACCTCAACGGACGTCGTCACAGCAATACAGAGGAACTCAAGAAACAACTGAAAATAAAAAAGTAAAAAAAACATGATAAAAGAATATAGCAAAACGTTCTACATGAGCGCGGGCGAGTGCAACCCGCAGGGCGAGATGCCCGTGTCGCTGCTCGTGTCTCGACTCATCGAGATTGCCACGCTGCATGCCAACTCGTGGGGCGTGGGATTTGACCGCCTCATCAGCGATAACCATGCGTGGGTGCTGTCGCGTGTCACTACCGAGATGAAGCGTTATCCCCGTGCTGGCGAAGATTATGAAATCATCACGTGGATTGAGGACTATAACCGTCACTTCTCGCAACGCAACATGGAGATACGCAGCGCAACCACAGGCGAGGTGCTAGGGTTTGCCCGCACCATCTGGATGGTCATCGACCTTGCCGCACGCACGGGTGTGGATATCTCGCAGTTGAGTTACATTAGCAGCAACGTGTCGCCCCGCGAGTGCCCCATCGAGCCCCAGTCGCGGCTGCGTCCTGTGGCCGATGCTACACGCGCGACAGAACACACATTTGGCTACACCGACTGCGACTTCAACCGCCATGTCAACACGGTGCGATATCTGGAATTGCTGATGAATCAATTCAATTTGTCTCATTACGACAATAACTATATTGCTCGCATGGAGATGGCGTTTGTCAAGGAAACCCACTATGGGGCAACTGCTCAAGTGCTCATCAACGATAGCGATGAAGCCGACACTAGGTTCTCTATCAATGTAGAGGACACTGACCGTGTGCGTTGTCGCTTCACATGGAAACAAAGATAAATCAATCAATAAAAAAAACGAAAAGAAATGAAAGAATCAAAGTATGCAGGAACGCAGACCGAGAAGAACCTCGAGGCTGCTTTTGCCGGTGAGAGCCAGGCACGTAACAAGTACACCTATTTCGCTGAAATAGCTAAACAAGAAGGCATGGAGCAAATAGCAGAGCTCTTCCTCAAGACTGCCGACAATGAGAAGGAGCATGCTAAACTGTGGTTCAAGGAACTCAATGGGCTGGGCGACACCGCCGAGAATCTGGGTGCCGCAGCCGATGGCGAGAATTATGAATGGACCGACATGTACGAAGGCTTTGCCAAGACTGCCGAGGAAGAAGGTTTCAAGGCCCTGGCTGCCAAGTTCCGCATGGTTGCAGCCATTGAGAAACGCCACGAGGAGCGTTACCGCGCGCTGCTCCAGAATGTTGAGACTGCTGCCGTGTTCGAGAAGAGCGAGGTTAAGGTGTGGGAATGCCGCAATTGTGGTCACATCGTGGTTGGCACCAAGGCACCAAAGGCTTGCGCCGTGTGCCTCTATCCCCAGTCTTACTTCGAAGTTCACGCAGACAATTTCTGATTTAGCTCAACATTGTTATGCATGACATAATCTTTTGGGGGTTAGGGCTTGACGCGTGGATTACCGTGGCTACGCTTGTGGGCGTGTTCATGACATTGCTATTCACCGACACCAAGGCACATGTGGCGTTTTTCTGCGCAATAGCAGTGCTTAGCGTCACTGGCGTGCTCACTATCGAAGAAGCTTTTGTGGGTTTTGACACGTCAAGCATCATTACTGTGGGACTTTTGTTCCTTGTTATTGCCGGACTGCGTCACACTGGTGCGCTCGAGTGGATGGTGAGTCACCTGATGGGTCAGCCCAAGAATCATTCTCATGCCATCATACGCATGATGCTTCCCGTGGGATTTCTCAGCTCATTCATGAGCAATACCGGCACTACCGCGTTGTTCCAGGATGTAATTAAGAAGTGGGCCGAGAAACTGGGCATGGCACCGTCAAAGCTGCTCATACCGCTGGGTTATGCAGCCTCACTGGGCGGACTGCTCACGCTCATAGGCACACCGCCCAACCTCATCATTGCAGGCATCTATGCCAAGGAAACAGGCAACACGATGAACACGTTTGCCCCGTTCCCAGTGGCAATTTGCTGTCTTTTGGCAAGTGTGGCGATAGTTATATTGTTGCGCAAATGGCTTCCTGAACGAGTTGCGCCAGCAAGTCAAGCCGATGATCAGACCGATAACCTTGCCAATGCCAAGGCAAGCGGAAAGACCTACTTAAGCATCGGCATCATGATTTCGGTGCTGCTGCTGTCGGCACTCAACGTGTTGAGTTTGCCTGTGTGCTGTATCCTTGCAGGAATCATTATGGTACTCACCAAGTGCTGCACAAGCGACCAGGCAGTGAAAGAGATTGACTGGACCATTCTCATCGTGTTTGTGGGCAGTGTGAGCATAGGCGCGGCAATCCACAAGACGGGCATCGATGAGGTGATACTGGACGGCATTTTTGCTTGCTGTGGCAAAGACCCGCTGATGGTGCTCATAATGTTGTGCGTCACAGCATCAATTACCACCGAGTTTATCAGCGACACTGCTTGTGCTGCAATGTTTTGCCCCATCGCATGGCATGCTTCGCAATCACTAGGCGTGGACTCCTTGCCTTTTATGATTGCCTTGATGATGGCGGTTTCCAACAACTATGCCACACCCATAGCAACGCCCCCCAACACGCTTGTATTTGCCTCGGGCGGATATAAGTTTGCCGACTTCGCCCGCCTGGGCATCATTCTCAAGGTTGTGAACCTTATCATCGCCATCTCAATGGCTATGCTGGTCTATCCCTTGAAAAGATAGTTGCCATATATGCAAAAAAAATGGTACGGCGTAAAATTCAAAGACAAGTACCGCCTGGGAGTTGCTGTGGCTCATGGATCAAACACATGGCAGGAAGGTAAAAACACATCAGGCTTGAACCTACAGCTACACGCAGGGTAATTTAAGTTTCGGATGTAGCAAAAAAAATCGCCTACTGCAGGTAAGTAGCTAGTGGAGGGTGTGTCAAAATACGTTTTGGCAGTGTAACAATGCTTTTGCCCTTGCAGGGCGCACTGGTGTTACCTTCTGCTTGAGGGTGTGTCAAAAAGTCCTATTAATAAAAAAAGACGTAGCAAATTGCTACAGCATATAATAAAACTGCCCAATTAAAGGTTAAACTTGTGAAAAAATAAGAGTTATTTACCTAAATTGGGTAGTTTTTTTGATTAATCTAAAAAGCAAGTGTCATTTTGCTATCACCAAAAAGTGAATTTTTAGTTTTGACACACCCTCTTTGCTTTTCAAAACGGAGTGCTTTTTATCTTATTTGCTGCTATGCGAGAATTCGCATACTCTACGGCATGCGCACTAATGGGGTTGAAATAAAAAAAGCATTTTGTTTGCATAATTCGATGATATTTTTTAACTTTGCCGTATCTTTATACCGCTGGAAGCCCGGCAGGGAGGAATGGGTATAAAGAAATATACATAAAAAGGCGTAACTGAACGCTTTGGTTTTGACGATGTAAGAACTTCGCAAATTCAGACAATTAGTCAAAAACAAAGCAACGGGGACGCCCTTCGGGGATGTATTTTAAGAATCTTCTATAAGTTCATAACTTGTTATGGATTTAGATGGAGATATTATATACATCATGCGTGGGGCTTTCAGCGTTGCTCGTTTCGACTAATTGGGCATGCGAAGGCCTTTACATCGTGGAGCGAGCAACAGATTAGGTCTCCACGCTTTTTTATTTCTAATAGTAAATAATAACAACAGCCAATCCGGAGACTTGTGGCAACAAAATATGTAGGAGTATGCCAAAGACTCCAGCCTCATTATGTCATAATATCACCGTGTCTGTATTTTCAACAGATATGGTG
>JAGHSP010000009.1 GCA_018065815.1 Candidatus Sodaliphilus limicaballi
ACTCTACATTATCTATATAAACAAATTTCACATCATTGTATTGCGAGAAAATCGAGTCGGCCTCATGCCTATCACGACATGTATAGACAAATTTACAATCACAATGAATCTTATCTTGATCGCCCTTGTAAATCACGCAGGCCGAGTATCTATCTTTTTTGCCTTGCAATCTACGCACAACCGACTGAATGAATTGTGATATCAAATATTTCCCGTTGCGGTACATCGACATCTTGTAGCCATGATCCATATAGAAATAATAATCCTCATCCGTCATGCACTCTACAATAACCCGCTCTTTATACTTTCCAAGACAAGCATCAATAATTGCTGGATTCGACATTTTGTCAGTGACAAGGACAATGTCAGGGTTAACACATAAAATCGAATCAATGTCAGCGAAGGTAAGAGGTGTGTATTTACCCAGAAGTTTAGATTGCTTGAATTGCTCTAGCGTAGGGATACTATCAAGATTCTCAACTCCCACCATCTTATTGTAATCAGCCCACGAATGTGCTGCCACAAGCGAGCTGTCACTCGTGAGCAAGAGGTCAAGTTCAATGTATTTCATCCCACATTCAATCGAATGTTCAACAGCTTCTTTACTGTTAGTATAAGTGTACCCGTCAATTTCACCTCCTGCATGAGCAATATAACTTTGTTCCTCTACACAACACCTGTTTTCACACACGAAATACAGGAAACAACATGCTGCAATAACAAGGAACATTAACAAGCCATACAATATATTCTTATATTTACTCATTTCAATTTCACTAATTTCTCGGTGCAAAGTTACTCCTTTTAAGACAAAGCAACACACTTTACCAACATAAAAAATATTCAAAAAGAAAAAAAATTGTAACTTTGCACTGAAAAACAGAATAGAGATAAACAAATTATGATATATCCCTCAAACTTTGAGCAAAAAATAGGTTTTAACACTATACGTCACGAAATCGAGAAAAGATGCATCAGCCCGCTGGGATTAACCCATTGCCAGCACATGCAATTCTCAACACACTTTCCCACAGTGTCTCTATGGCTCAATCAGACCAACGAATTCCTTACCATAATCAATTCAGGAGCAGAGTTCCCGCTCAATTTCGTGTTTGACATGCGAGCCACACTCAAGTCGGCAACAACACCAGGCACATTCCTGTCTGTCGAAAGCATGTTCAACCTTCAACGCTCGCTCAACACCATAAGCGACGTGCTCAAGTTTTTCTCTTCCAAGGGCGATGAGTCACCACTCTACCCCAACCTGCACAAACTCGTGTCAGAAATGCAGGCATTCCCTGCCATTGCCGACGAGATAAGCACAATACTCGACAAGAACGGCAACCTCAAGGACAACGCATCTCCCCTGCTAGCCGACCTGCGGCGCACAATCACCCAAGTGACCGCAAGCATCAACGGAATATTGAGACGCATAATTGCACAAGGCAAAACCGACGGTCTGCTCGACAGTGACGCTCAACCCAGCATACGTGACGGAAGACTCGTGCTGCCCGTAGCACCTGCACACAAACGCAAAATCAAAGGCATCGTGCACGACGAGAGTGCAAGCGGCAAGACAGTGTTCATCGAACCTGACGAGATTGTTGAAGCCAACAACCGCATTCGAGAAACCGAAGCCGAAATAGCTCGAGAAATAATAAGAATTCTAACCGCAGTCACCGACAACATCAGGCCATATATTGACGACCTGCTTGGCACATATGATATATTAGGCCAAATCGATTTCATACGCGCCAAAGCACTCTTTGCCCACGAGACGGGATCCCAAATGCCGCACTTGCACAACAAACCTCTCATCGAGTGGTATCATGCTACCCACCCCACCCTGTTCCTATCTTTACGCGAACAAGGCAAAGAAGTCGTGCCATTGAGCCTTCAGCTCGACAGCAAGCAACGCATATTGCTCATATCGGGTCCCAACGCCGGCGGCAAAAGCGTGTGCCTGAAAACCGTAGGCATCATTCAATACATGATGCAATGCGGCATGCTGCCCATGCTCTACAACAACTCTCACATGGGCATGTTTAAGAGCATCTTCATCGACATTGGCGACCAGCAGTCTATCGAAGACGACCTCAGCACCTACAGTTCACACCTGCAGAACATGAAACTGTTCCTCAATCGAGGAGCAGGCGAAACACTCATATTAATTGACGAGTTTGGCGGCGGTACCGAACCCCAGATAGGCGGCGCAATAGCACAAGCAATCCTTCAACAACTCAATCACAAGAAGGTTTACGGAGTAATCACCACCCACTACCAGAACCTGAAACACTTTGCCGACGAGACCGAAGGCATTGTCAACGGGGCAATGCTCTACGACCGACAGCACATGAGACCTCTGTTCCAGTTGTCAGTAGGATACCCAGGCAGCTCATTTGCAATCGAGATTGCACGCAAGATTGGTCTGCCCAGTGATGTCATAGAGCAAGCATCTAGCATCGTGGGAAGCGACTATATCAACATGGACAAATATTTACTCGACATAGTGCGCGACCGCAAATATTGGGAAAACAAACGACACGAAATCCATATCAAGGAAAAGAAACTAGACGCTATTGTCGAACAATACAACAGCAAACTTGCAACCATAGCCACTACACAAAAGGAAATAATCAAAGAAGCGCGAAATGAAGCACGCAGCATCCTGGACAACAGCAATGCCCAAATTGAGCGCACAATCAGAGAAATACGCGAGATGCAAGCCGAGAAAGAAAAGACCAAAGAAGTCAGAAAACACCTCGACGAATTCAAGCAAAGACTAGAAAACGACAACGGCAAAACACGCGACGTCGAGAAACTCAAACTAAAGCCTCGACGCAACAACCCCAACAAACCAGCCTCAAAAACCACATCCACGCCCGACCGTCCGCTCGAGGCCGGCGACAACGTAGTATTGAAAGGCACAACAACAGTCGGCACAATCATCAGTGTCGACGAGAAATATGCCACAGTAGCATTCGGTATGCTCAAGACTCGAGTAGAAACTTCTAAACTCGAAAGAACAATCAAAAAAGCCGAGAAAAAAACAACACTTTCAATGAGTAAAGAAGCCAACAACGAAATCAGAGCACGACAACTAAATTTCAAGCCCGACATCGACATCAGAGGTATGCGAGCCGACGAAGCAACACAAGCAATCACCTATTTTATCGATGATGCAATACAATTTAACGCCAAACGCGTGAGAATACTTCACGGCACAGGAACAGGCATACTTAAAACAGTGATACGCCAATATTTAGACACAGTAAACGGAGTCAAAAGTTACCGCGACGAGCATGTTCAATTTGGAGGTGCAGGAATAACAATTGTAGATTTAGAGTAATTTTTTTAGGAAAAAACTTGCACAGTTCAAAAACTTGTAGTAATTTTGCACCCGTTAAGGCGAAAGCAGTGACACTGGAGAGATGGCAGAGTGGTCGATTGCGGCGGTCTTGAAACCCGTTGAGGGTAACACCTCCGGGGGTTCGAATCCCTCTTTCTCCGCAGAATCGAAGTTAACAAATTGATTATCAATGAGTTAGCTTCGATTTTTTATTTTTGGTCGGACGAAATTCGGACGATTTTAAATTCTTCCATTTGTTAACTCAATTGTAACTATCTAGCAATAGAATTTTGCAGAACACGATAGTGCAAGGCATAAAACTTTCGTCTCTGATGGTTACCAACATACTCAACTGCAAGGCTATGACATTCATCTTTCAGAGACTTAAAAATGTCCCACAATGTTTCACTAACCTCGTTATCGTTATATTCCTTATCTCCGATTTTATACATATTACGTGATGTTTATTGTTTTAATTTAGTAATTCCATACGATAGATGTAATTAATCAAACAGCTATCAGTATTTCACCCACAAAGATACCATAAATATTGATATAATTATTCATCAAAATATGGAAAATACATAAAATATCAAAAAATTATTTCATTTATGTTGAATTTTATTATATTTAATTGTAAATTTGCACTGAAAAAAAATAATAAAAATATAAAACAAATTAAGCTATGAAGAAATTTTTACTTACTTTTATTGCTTT
>JAGHSP010000447.1 GCA_018065815.1 Candidatus Sodaliphilus limicaballi
ACAATATAAAATAATATCATCTTAACAGCATCAAATGAGATAAAGCCGTTTAAAATCAGCACATGTTTCATGAAAATTATGTACCTTTGCATTGAAGTTAGAAGCATTTATAATACGCGATTAAGTATGAAACATTTTATACAAAGTGTTGTATTGATGATAATATCATCGATGATTGTCTTTGCCACGTCGTGTTCTGATGAAAAAGACGAGCCGGTGGAGAAGAAGGCTAAGTTCACCGTCATGCTTTATGGCTGCGGAGGGGCGACGCTCGACGACGCTTTCTTTGACAACCTGAAGCAAGCCATCGCCTATGGCAGCACCGACGACGTGAAGATGACTTATCAGATGAAATTGTCGAAGGTGTATGTTGAGAACCATGACGTGGGCAACATGGAAGGTACATTCCGCATGATGCTTCCCGAACGCAGAGATACCACTGGCCTCGACGTGTTTAAGTTGGCAACAACACGCATCGGGGACTCTACGATTCCTCTTTATGAGCCCCAAACGCTGGCCGAGTTCATCAAGTGGAGCGCGCAGGTGGCTCCCGCCGAGAACTACATCCTGGTGTTATGGAATCATGGCGGAGGATGGAACATATCTAGTGACGCACGCAAGGCACGTTCGATTTTGTCGGACGACAATGTGGACAAGCACCCGATGGCCCTGTGGCAGTGCGTGCAAGGTATCAAGGACTCGGGCATCAGGCTCAAGGTTCTCCTCACCGATGCCTGCAACATGCACACGTTAGAGAACCTCTTTGACTATGCCACCGTGGCCGACTATTGCGTGGGCGCAGCCCAGCCTACTCCTGACTACGGCACTAACTACTACAACCTGCTCAAGCACCTTAACAGCGTGACCACAGGCGACGAGTCGCTCGAGAAACAACTGCGTCTCTTTGCCGACGGGCAGCAAACCTACTGGTTCACCCATCCGCTGGAAACCGACTATGACCGATACGAATACTATGGCGACATGGGTGTTGTGGACCTGCGCAAACTGCCTGCTGTGGCAAGTGCAGTCAGTGACATCGCAGGCGAACTGTGTTCAAGTTATGCTACACATCACGATGCCTATGACCAGGCAGCCGAGCAGTGCCACCTGCTGTTCCCTGCCAGAGGTGAAGAGTGGGGCAAATACTGCTGCGGATTTGACGCCTGCGACTACTTCAACCAGCTTGCCGTCACATCGGGCAACGCCACCCTCAAGCTGCAAGCCGATCGATTTGCCCAGGCGCTAGCTCAAGCGCAATATCGCGTGACATGCAATCCCTCATTCCGCAACTGGAAGGGCAACGTGAGCGTGGGCATAATCGTCACCAACGAAGCCCTTTACAACGAGTTGAACTACGAGAAGACATATCCCTTGCTGGAGTTTGACAAGCAGTCAGGCTGGAGCCGCTGGCTCAAGACCAACCAGCACCACCCGTCGGGCAAAATCACCTATACCGACTAGTGAAACAGCAACACCCCTTATCAATGCAAAAGATACTGATTACTGGCAGCAGCGGATTTTTAGGCAGCCGCTTGGCATACTTCCTCAATGACAGATATGAGCTGCTATTGCCCGCGCATGGCGAGTTGAATGTGAGCCGAGAAGAGGCTGTAAGGGCATACATCGAGGAGCACCAGCCTGAGGTTGTGATTCACTGTGCCGCGCTCAGCAACACGTGGTACTGTGAGCAACACCACGACGAGTCGCACAGGGTGAACGTGCAGGGCACGGTGCGCATTGCCAAGGCATGCAAAATCACGGGTGCTAAACTCGTGTTCATGTCGAGCGACCAGGTGTATAACGGCACGCCCATGCTCGGGCCGCTCAAGGAGGACGCGGTGCTACAGCCAGTCAATATCTACGGCTGCCACAAGATGGAAGCCGAGCAGCGCGCGCAATGGAACAACCACGACTCCGTAGGGCTGCGGCTCACCTGGATGTACGATCTGCCCAGTAGCAACATGAAGCTGAACCCCAACATCCTTGCCAATCTGAAAAAAGCCCACGACGAAGGCAACGTCATCAATGCCGCTACCCACGAGTACCGAGGCGTGACCAACGTGTGGGAGGTGGTCAGGAATATCGAGAAAGCAATCTCCCTGCCCGGAGGCATCTACAACTTCGGCTCCGGCAATACGCTGAACAGCCACTCACTCTTCCTCAAAGCCGCCCAACTGATGGAACTCAAGGAACCCTCAGCCTGGATTCTCCCCGACGAGGAGCGCTACAGCGACCAGCCGCGCAACCTCACCATGGACTGCTCGCTCATCGAGCAGCACGGCATCCGCTTCAACGACAGCATCGACGGCATCGCCGAAGCCATCACTCACCCCTTCCGCACAAAGTAAACACTCACTGAAATTATATCCGATATAATACAAAACACCACCGTTTTACCCAAAATTACATCCGATAGGATATAAT
>JAGHSP010000177.1 GCA_018065815.1 Candidatus Sodaliphilus limicaballi
CTATAAGATAACTTTTACATTTAGATAGCTTTAAAATAACTTTTAAAATAGAATATAACTATGGATAAGCAAGGTTCTGGTGCTGGGAAGCGTAGGGTGCTGCGGGCTGGTGCTCGGTGGCAGGATTTGAGACTTTACCAGAAGTCGGATGTGCTCTATCAGCTCACTTATATCTTTTGCGAGCGTTTCCTTCCCAAATATGGGGACCGCACCGTGGATCAAATGGTGCAAGCCGCCCGTTCATGCAAGCAGAATATCGTTGAGGGATCGGAAGATGGCAAGACTTCTACCGAGATGGAACTGAAACTGCTCAATGTGGCTCGAGCCAGCAATAATGAACTTAGAGAAGATTATAAGGATTTTATTAATACTCATAACCTCCTGTTGTGGACTCCCGACCATCCTCGCTACCAAAAGATGCAAGACTTTACCCGCCAGCACAACTCCCCCGATGACTATCTGCCCCTTGCACCCAAGTGGAGCTGCGAGGAATTTGCTAACACGGCTCTTACTCTATGTTATCAAGTCGATGCTATGCTCAACCGCTACCTTAAAAATTTAGAGGAACGATTTGTCACGGAGGGCGGAATAAAGGAACGCATGTATGCCGCTCGTACAGGCTACCGCAAGGAACAAGACGATAAAATGACAAGCCTCATCAGGGAGAACTGCGAACTGAAACAACAACTCGCAACCCTGCAAGCAGCATACGATGACCTGAAACAACGCGCCCTCAATGCCTACAACGACCAAAAGGCAAGAATAGTGGAACTGGAAAACAAACTGAACTTAAACGACAACAGATAATTATAGTATATAACTATGGGATACAATATCATCACAGAGCAAGAGGAATATACAGTGGTAAGTGAATACTCCACTGAGTATAAGAAACTTGACAAGTATCAGAGTGAGGCAGCCCTTGAAAAGGACTTTATTAAGGCTCTCACTGAGCAGGGGTATGAGTATCTGCCCATCCACAAGGAAGATGACCTTGTGGAGAACCTGAGGGTGCAGTTGCAGAGGCTCAACAACTATACCTTCACTGATGCTGAATGGGAAAGGTTTTTCAGGGAGAACCTTGCCAACAAGAATGATGATATTGTAGCCAAGACTACCAAGATACAAGAGGACTACATCCAAGTGCTCAAGTGTGATAGTGGCGAGAGCAAGAACATCTACCTCATTGACAAGAAGAATATCCACAACAACTTTGTGCAGGTGATCAACCAATATGAAGCCCCCTCCCTGCCTCCCCCTACAGGGGAGGGGCCAAAGTATAGCAACAGGTATGATGTTTCGATTCTGGTCAATGGTCTGCCCCTTGTGCATGTGGAATTGAAACGTAGGGGTGTGCAACTCAAAGAGGCATTCAACCAAATCAACAGGTATCAGAGGGACAGTTTTTGGGCAGGCTGTGGATTGTATGAATATGTGCAGATTTTCATCATCAGCAATGGCACCAACACCAAATACTACTCCAACACCACAAGGGCAAATCACCTGAAAGAGCAGCAGGGTGCCACTAAGGGCAAGACCAAGAAGGCAAGCAACTCATTTGAGTTCTCATCATTCTGGACTGACAGCAACAACAAGCCCATACTTGACCTCATTGACTTCACCAAGACATTCCTTTCAAAGCACACCTTGCTCAATGTGCTCACCAAGTATTGCATCTTCACCACTGAGAAGATGCTGATGGTAATGAGACCATATCAGATAGCAGCAACAGAACGCATTATACAGAGGATAAACATTGCCAACAACTACAAACAGTGGGGCAAGATAGAAGGTGGTGGATACATTTGGCACACCACAGGCAGTGGCAAGACACTCACCTCATTCAAGACTGCCCAACTGGCTTCAAGACTTGACTTCATTGACAAGGTGCTCTTTGTGGTGGATAGAAAAGACCTTGACTACCAGACCATGAAAGAGTATAACAGATTTGAGGAAGGGGCTGCTGACAGCAACTCCTCTACTGCTGTGCTGCAACGTCAGTTGGAGGACAGGGACAAGAGTGGTGCTTACCACCATTACAAGATAATCATCACCACCATACAGAAGCTCTCTATCTTTGTGCAGAAGAACAAGGGGCATGAGGTGTTCAACAAGAGGATTGTCTTTATCTTTGATGAGTGCCACAGGAGCAACTTTGGAGACATGCACATTGCCATCACCAAGAACTTCAAGAAATACCACCTGTTTGGCTTTACAGGCACCCCTATCTTTGCTGCCAATGCTGGCACAGGGGGCAATATCAAGTTGAAAACCACCCAACAGGCATCTGGAGACAAACTGCACACCTACACCATTGTGGATGCCATCAATGATGAGAATGTGCTGCCATTCAGAATTGACTATGTAAACACATTAAAACAGAAGGATGGCATTGTGGATAAGCAGGTGAGTGCTATTGACAGAGAGAAAGTGATGTCAGCACCTGAAAGGGTGAGTGAGGTGGTGAAATATATCCTTGAGCACTTTGACCAAAAGACCAAGAGGTCATCCTACTACTCATTCCGTGCCACACAGAACATTGGTGAAGTGGCAAGTGCAGGCAAAGGCAAGGAAGTGAAGGAGCAGAAACTATCACAGAAGTTGGCTGGCTTCAATGCAATGTTTGCTGTTGCCTCTATTCCCATGGCAAAGGCATACTACAATGAGTTCAAAAAGCAACAAGCCTCACTGCCAGAAGCACAGAAACTGAAGATTGCCACTATCTACTCCTATGGAGCAAATGAAGAGGAGATTGATGGCATACTTGCAGAGGAGAACCCTGAGAGCACCACAAGTCTTGACCAGCAGTCAAGGGACTTCCTTGAAGGGGCTATCAAGGACTACAACCAAATGTTCAGCACCAACTATGACACAAGCAATGATAAGTTCCAAAACTATTACAAAGACTTGTCATTGAGAATGAAAAACAGGCAGGTGGATTTGCTCATCATTGTGAATATGTTCCTCACAGGCTTTGATGCCACCACACTGAACACTCTCTTTGTGGATAAGAACCTCAAACAGCATGGATTGATACAGGGTTATAGCCGCACCAACAGAATACTCAACTCCATCAAGACCTTTGGCAACATTGTATGTTTCAGAAATCTGCAAAAAGAGACTGATGATGCCATTGCGCTTTTTGGAGACAAGGATGCAAGCAGCATAGTGCTTTTGAAGGACTTCCTTTCTTACTATGAAGGATATGACAACATCAAGGGCAAGCACTGCTATGGGTATAAGGAACTTGTGGAGCAACTGCAAGAAGAGTTCCCTGATGGCAAGCCTGCAATGGGTGAGCAAGCAGAGAGAAGGTTCATTGGACTGTTTGGTAGCCTGTTGAAGAGTATCAATATCCTGCAATCATTTGACCAGTTTGAGGGCAAGGAACTGCTCACTGATGGTGAGATGCAGGACTATCAAAGCCACTACCTGGATCTGAAAGAAAAATGGAGACCAAAACACCCATCAGATAAGGAAGTGATAAATGATGACCTCATCTTTGAGACAGAACTCATAAGACAGGTAGAAATCAACATAGACTACATATTGATGCTTGTCAAGGAATATCACAACAGCAACTGCAAGAACAAGGAACTGCTGGTGAATATCAGCAAGGCAATAGGAGCAAGTATGCAGTTGAGGAGCAAGAAAGACTTGATAGAAAGCTTCATTGCCCAAGTCAATGCAGAAGAAGATGTGGATGGTGCTTGGGAGCAGTATGTGAAGCAGAAGAAGGAAGAAGACCTTGTGAGCATCATCAATGAAGAAAAGTTGAAGCCAGAGGAAACAAGGAAGTTCATAGACAATGCTTTCAGAGATGGTCAAGTGAGAACCACAGGCACTGACATAGACAAGATACTGCCCCCCATGTCAAGATTTGGCGGAGGAGGCAACAGAACCACCAAGAAGCAAACAGTGATAGAAAAAATCACTGCCTTCTTTGAAAGATACTTAGGATTATAATAAAGCGTTTTTTTACAGGTTCAACGCAGGCGGTGGCGGTGGTAGTGGTGTCGGCTGTGGGTGAAGAAGTGAATCACGCACAGTGCGTTCACGGCAGCGCCTGTCCAGAAGGCGGCTGCATATCCCATGCGCTCGGCTACAAGGCCGCCTAGCACCACGCCCAGGCCTATGCCCAGGTCCCACGAAACGAGTAGTGTGGAGTTGGCTGTGCCTCGCTGGTTGCTAGGCGCCAGATTGATGAACATGTTGATGAATGCAGGCCACAAGTGCCCGTTGCCCAGGCCAATAAGCACTGCCGAGCCATAGTAGCCCCACGCGTTGGGCACAGCGACAAAGAGCGTGAACCCCACCACCGAGATTGCCATGCCCAGGGCGGCGTTATACACAATCTTGCCCTTGCGCAGCGAGGAGGCGCCTTCAAGACGCGACACGATGAGGCCTACTGCTAATATCAGGAAATAGGTGCCTGTGCTGCTGGTCATCCCCATTGCTTCCTTGCTGTATATGGCAAGGTAGGTGCTGAGCACGCCGTAGGAGAACCCGAAGCCCATCATGTCGATGAACAGCAGCCACCCGGCAACCAGGAAGAACCGGTCTAGCGAGAGTATGCGTTTGCCCTTGACCAGCGGCCTGGGGCGCATTTTCACGGTGCTATCGACGGCGAGCCCCGCCCCGGCGATGATGAGCGACAGCCAGAACAGATAGGAGAAATCGTGCAGGGTGTTGTAGAGGCTCACG
Source organism: Candidatus Sodaliphilus limicaballi (assembly GCA_018065815.1). Classification (GTDB taxonomy): domain Bacteria; phylum Bacteroidota; class Bacteroidia; order Bacteroidales; family Muribaculaceae; genus Sodaliphilus; species Sodaliphilus limicaballi. The sequence goes on from JAGHSP010000177.1 coordinate 4,705, forward strand.
GCAACGATAGGGCCTGTGGCCATGGCAAGGTTGTTGCTCAATCCGTAGTAGCCTATGCCCTCGCTGCGCCGCGATGCAGGCAGCACGTCGATGGCAACGGTGCTGTTGGCGACCGTCACTCCGCCGAAGGGCGCTCCGTGCAGCGTGCGCACTATCGCAAAGAGCATGAGCGTGCCCGCAGCGAGATAACCAGCAAAGAAGATGAAAAACAGGAAATAGATGATGAGCAACACCCTCTTGCGCGGAAAGGAATCAACCAGAAACCCGCACAGCGGACGTGCCAGCAGCGCTGTCACGGCATAGCCGCTGAGAATGGCGCCTATCACATCCTTGGTGGTGTGGAAGGTCTCGCTCATGTAAAGCGGCAGCAATGGCATGAGCAGGTAGAAGGAGAAAAACAGCAAGAAGTTTGCTATGTTCACCTTGATGAAATTACCGTTCCACAGTTTGTCTTGCATAGTCGTTATAAAAAACACTAGATAATCTAGAAAACTAGACTATCTAGAAGTTGTTGAGGTCTGTAATAGATTTACACTTTCTTGCCTTTGAGCGTGGCGCTCGATGCGCTCTCGACGGTGCACATCACCTTGTCGCCCACCTGGGTGTCGCCGGCGGGGAACACGATGACCTTGTTCTGCTGCGTGCGGCCGAACATGTCGTCCCTAGAACGCTTGCTGTAACCCTCCACGAGCACTTCAAACGTCTTGCCCACGTCGGCGCGGTTGCTGCACAGCGACAGCTCGTTCTGCAAGGCAATCATGCGGTTCAGGCGGTCTATCTTCACCTCCTCGGGCACGTTGTCGGGCAGGTTCTTGCTGGCAAAGGTGCCGGGACGCTCGCTATACTTGAACATGAACGCCGAGTCAAAGCCCACCTCGCGCATGAGCGACAGTGTCTCCTGGAAGTCCTCCTCGGTCTCGTCGTGGAAACCGGTGAACATATCGGTCGAGATGCCGCAGTCGGGCATGGCAGCCTTGATCTTGGCGATGCGGTCGAGATACCACTCGCGGGTGTACTTGCGGTTCATGAGTTTGAGTATCTTGTTGCAACCGCTCTGCACGGGCAGGTGGATGTGGTTGCATATGTTGGCGCGGCTAGCCATCACGGCGATGATCTCGTCGCTCAGGTCCTCGGGATTGCTGGTGGTGAAGCGCACACGCATCTCGGGCGCGGCATCGGCAACCATAGCAAGCAGGCCAGCGAGATCGACGGTGGTGCCGTCCTCGTTCTTATACAAATAGGAGTTGACGTTCTGCCCTAGCAGGGTAACCTCTTTGAAACCACGGGCTTGCAGGTCGGCGAGCTCGTTGAGGATGCTCTGTGGCTCACGGCTGCGCTCGCGGCCGCGGGTGTAGGGCACGATGCAATAGGTGCAGAAGTTGTTGCAGCCGCGCATGATGCTCACGAAACCGCTCACCTTGCTGCCGCCCACGCGGGTGGGGATAATGTCGCGATAGGTCTCGGTCTTGGAGAGCTCCACGTTGATGGCCTTCTCGCCGTTCTCGGCCATGCCGGTGAGTGCAGGAAGCTCGAGATAAGAATCGGGACCTGCCACGATGTCCACGTCATAGTCGTTGATGAGAGTTTCTTTGAGACGCTCGGCCATGCAGCCTATAATGCCTATAATCAACCTCTTGGCACGCTTGCGGCGCATGATGTTGAGTTGGTTCAGGCGGTTAAATATCTTCTGCTCGGCATTGTCGCGAATGCTGCAAGTGTTGATGAAAATCGCATCGGCCACGTCAAGGTCCTCGGTGGTGTCATATCCCGCCATCTTCATCACGCTGGCAACGACCTCGCTGTCGGCCACATTCATCTGGCAGCCATAGGTTTCGAGAAACAGCAGTTTGCCGAACTCGCCCTGCGGCGCATCATATTTCAAGTTGAGTTTGTCCATTTTTAAAGTGTTTCAGTTCCAACTTGCAAAGGTACGACTTTTTCACGAAAAACGAAAGACGGAGGGCGAAAAAGCAGGGCAACCGCATCAAAATTAGCATAAACATTCTGTCGTAATCTGCAAAATCAGATTTGTGTTAGGTTTTTCTTGCCTAGTATTCGGTTAGATTACATATAATATCGAATACACTGAAAATCAACAGTTTAGTTAACTTTGTTTAACTTAAAAAATTTGCCTATATCGCTGATATTCAGTAACTTTGCCATATAAACAACAGAACGGCAAAAAGGTTATGGATTCATCGGTTTTTTCTTCAATTTCGGACTACAGGGTAACAGGAAGGTGCAAATATCGCTTGGACGACTTGCTCTCGGTGGCGGTCCTGACCCACCTGTGCGGAGGCGGCACGCCATCGGACATGCATGTGTTCGCCGCAACCCGTGCCCGCGAATTCGGGCTGTTCTCGGACACGGACGGCACCCCGTCGGCCGACACGTTCGAGCGGCTCGTGAGCGCGTTGTCGCCAGATGCGCTGGAGAGGTGCGTGGTGGACAGCGGAAGGGACCTGCTGGACACGCTGCGGGAGAAGCAGGTGGTCATTGACGGAAAGAAGTTGCGCGGGACGTCCCCGAAGAGCAAAGGCGCGAAAGGGAACTATCTGATGAACGCCTTCGTCAGCGAGAACCACCTGCTGGTGGCGCAGGAACCGCTGACGGACAAGGACAACGAGATAAAGGCCATCCCGCGCATACTTGAGAAGCTGGACATCGAGGAGGCCGTCGTCTCTATCGACGCAATAGGGACCCAGGTGGACATAGCCGAGCAGATACTCGTGCAGAAAGGCCACTATTTCCTTGCGGTGAAGGAGAACCAGCGCTCCCTGCACGAGGCCGTGAAAGACGCTTTCAGGTATAACGCCCCCGCCGGCACGGCATCCGAGATGGAGAGCGACCACGGTCGCATAGAGAATCGCACCTGCGACATCCTGCCCGCCGATTTGATCGAGGACAAGGATGTGCTGGCAAGGTGGCCTTCACTCAAGACCCTGGCAAGGATAAAGAGCGAAGTGTACAGGGACGGACAGGACATTGTCACTTACCGCTACTATATCAGCGACGAGGATTTCCCGCGGGCGGCATACTACAACATGCTCGCCAGAGGGCACTGGAGCATCGAGAATCAGCTGCATTGGCATCTGGATGTGACATTTAAAGAAGATGCATCGCGCTCAAGAAAGGGATTCGCGGCACAGAACCTTTCTCTGCTGAAGAAGCTCGCACTGCAAATCGCAAGGAACCATGACGACAAACTAAGCATAAGGAAAAGGCTCTTCC
>JAGHSP010000085.1 GCA_018065815.1 Candidatus Sodaliphilus limicaballi
ATGTGCCTTACGGTTTCAGCGAGAGCGAGTATGACATCTACATGAGCGCTACGTCAAAGGTCAACACCATCTACTTCTACGACAACGACTATAAGACCATAGGCGTTCAGAGCGTTTACCGTGGCGGCTCCGAAGAGCGTCGCAGCGCCATCGTTACCTACACCCGCTCTACAACTGGCATCGACGGCATCAATGCCGATGTGCGCACCGTTAAGAGCGAGAGCTACTACAACGTGGCAGGCCAGCGCGTTGATGCTAGCGCAAGCGGTCTCGTCATCAAGAAAGTCGAGTTCACCGACGGCACAACAGCAACCTACAAGGTAGTGAAATAATCACACACCTTCATCCCTACTCTTAAAGCAAAGCCACCGCCCCACCGCGGTGGCTTTGTGCGTGTCGGGCTTTCAGCCTCTCATTGTTAATATATTTTCAATTAAATAATCAATGAGATCTGTGCGGGGAAACCCCGTTGCCGTGTAGTTACGTTACAATATCAGCACTTTACTGTTAACATTTATTAACCGATTTGAGTGTTAAGTTTTGTAATAATTTCCCCAAAAACGCCATTATGGACATTTTTTTCGTTGTTTAGGACACATGTTTCGTTTATTCTATCTAATTTTGCAGCCTGTTTAAACGCAAAAGATTATGAAGAAAATTTTATTAGCATCATTATCACTTATCGCAGTGTCGTCTGCTTGGGCAGGCGGACTGCTGTCAAACACCAACCAGCACATCGCATTCAACCGCATGATGGCTCGCGGTGCATCAACTGAAATCGACGCCGTGTATAGCAACCCCGCAGGTACTGCTTTCAACGAGCATGAAGGCCTCACCCTGTCGCTCAACATCCAGAGCGCATTCCAGACCCGCAACGTGGACGCAACATTCCCCTTGTTCCTCACCGAGGGCAACACAAAGAGATATGAAGGCAATGCAGCAGCTCCCGTGCTTCCGTCATTGTTTGCCATGTACAAAAAAGACAAGTGGGTTTTCCAGGCAGGTTTCGGCGTGACCGGTGGCGGCGGCAAGTGCTCTTTTGACGACGGTCTCCCCATGTTTGAGGCTCCCATCATGGCAGGCTTGGCACAGATGAAAATCACTCCCGACAAGTATGCAATCACTAGCTCAATGAAAGGCCGCCAGTATGTCTTCGGCCTCCAGGCTGGTGCTTCTTACAAGTTCAACGAGCATTTTGCTGGTCACCTGGGTGCCCGCGTCAACTACTTCAACGGCAACTACACAGGTTTTGTGAAATCTGACGTCAAAACATCACCCATAGGCAACATCAACGTGGAGCTCGACTGCAACCAGACAGGTTGGGGTGTCACTCCCATCATCGGCCTTGATTACAAGGTGGGCCGCCTGACTCTTGCCTCAAAGTTTGAATACAAAACCAAACTCAACATCGAGAACGACACCAAGAAGAACGACGCAAGCGTGTCGCCCATTGCCGAGGTCGAACCCGCTATCACCTATGCCAAAGCTCTTGAAGCCAATGTAAAGCAAAGCTTGACACCCTATAACCATGGCGTGAACACTCCTAATGACCTGCCCTCTGTGCTCTATGTGGCAGCAGGCTACGAGATTCTTCCCGAGAAGCTCCGTGCAACTGTTGAGTACCACTTCTACGACGACAAGCACGCTGGAATGGCTGGCGACAAGCAGAAGTCACTCACTCGCGGCACCAACGAGTATCTCGCTGGTGTGGAATGGGACATCAACAAGATGTTCACAGTGAGCACAGGTACCCAAATCACTAGCTACGGCCTGAGCGACGACTACCAGAGCCAGACTTCTTTCTCTTGCAACAGTTACTCAATAGGCTTGGGCGGTGCTGTGAACCTCACTTCCAAGTTGAAACTTAACGTCGCTTACTTCTGGACCACTTATAAGGACTATACCAAGAGCGTTGAAGCCGGCAACCCTGGCGGCTATTGCGGTTCAACCCTTGCTGGCAAGGACGTTTACAGCCGCACCAACAAGGTGTTCGGCGTGGGTCTTGACTACAAGTTCTAATCACACGGCAAATAATAAAACATTATCATAACGGCGAGAACCGGTCTCCCTCCCCCTAGGCAGACTGGTTCTCTTTTTTTATTTCACACGGGAAATGATGGCAATTCGCAAATTTTAGTTACCTTTGCACATCCCTTTAAAAATGAACTGTTATGAAAAAGTTATCGTTATTATTACTTGGCCTAGTGATGAGTGTAAGTGCCCTGGCACAGAAGGAGTATGTCAACGTGGTTGCCAACGATGTGTTTGCTAGTTTTCAAGACATCTACCTGTCGGGGGCAATACCTGCCGGCATGAAGTCTTTCTATGACGGGTATTATGACCGCAAGACCGTGGGCGAGATCATCAACACGCTAGCCGACAACGGCTTCACTGTGGAGCAAGTGAGCAGCAGCGAGGCGGTGAAGTCGTCCACAGCAAGCTACACACGCGAGGTGGTGCTCATGTCGAAGCCCAAGGGAACGCCCATAGGAGCCATACAGACAGTAGGAAGCGACACCGAGCCAACCGAGGTGGCACGCTACAACCTGCAAGGCCTGCCCGTGGATAAAGACGAACCTGGCGTGCAGATCGTCATCTTCTCCAACTACACTAGCCGAGTTATCGTGAACCAGTAAACCACATGAAATTATCACTATTTTTGCAACATGAAAAAATTAACTTACATTATATTTATATTATTGTGCCTTGTGTCTTGCAACAGCAAGAACACAATTATCGACGAACCCGGTGTTGAACCCGATGAGCCGCCAGCACCTCCCGAGGTGCACGCCGCCATCACATGGATCGACGATGACCACGGTTTCTTCAACTGGAAAGACGAGGGCCGACTCGGGGCGAACTACAAGAAGGTTCATGACTTCTGCATGGAGACCGGCATCCGCTTTGACATAGCACGCGGCTCGCTGTGCACCCCCTACGACTTCAAGGTGCTGCAGTTCCAGCTCGACGAGTGCCTCAAGTGGCAGAGCGAAGGCTTCACCTATCTGTATCACCCCAACCACTCGATGGGATGGTATGACTATGACGCCGAGCATCCCCACGACGCAACGAAGATCGAGGAGTCGGCAATGGACTGCATCAAGGGATTTGAATACTATGGCTTCAAGGCTCCAAGCATCCTCGTGTGGCCCGGAGACTCCCACAAGTTCCAGGACAACTACCCCGTGGTGAGCCGCCTCTATGACTGCGCCATCTCGGCAAGCTACACCGGCACCAACCACCGCGCCGAGAACGACCGCTATTGCCTCAAACGATTCTCGCTGGAATGCCTCAAAGCAGGCTATCTCACCAAGACACAGTTCAAGCAACAGCTCAAAGAGGCAGTGGACAACGGCGACTGGATCATCCTGGCATCGCACATCGTGCACCTCGTGGACTCGGACGTACCCGACGAAACCTCCTACAACTTTGCCAACTTCTTCGAGATCATCCAGTATGCCGACTCGTTGAGCCACATCCGCCCCACCGGCGAAGTGTGGGCCGAGCGCAAATGGATGTGGGAAGCCGAAGGAAAATAAAAGGATTCTCAACAATGTGGGAATCCCCCGCAGCACGCACTCACGGCGAACTTACCTTGTACATGCTCTCTGCTTCAGGTAATCTCTGAAAGCAAAAAGTGGTATATTCTCTATCCATGATTGGTTTTCATGATTTTTCATGCTAAGTCTAATCCCTTTCAGCTCGGGATGATTACCAATGAAAACCTTCATGGATTTCGCTTTGACATTTTCCTCGGCCTTTACCTCAACTGGATAAACATTATCATTGAGTTGGACAACAAAATCTAATTCTATGCGTGATTTTTCTACTGTATGGAAGTAAACAGGGATGCCAGTTGTCGCCAGTTGAGACTCCACATAGGCCTCGGTAAATGCTCCTTTATATTCTTTAAATATATTATCACTTACCATAATCTGACTTGCAGGAACATCGGCCATAGCACCCATAAGGCCCACATCAAGAATAAAAAGTTTGAATGCATCATTATCTTCGTAAAACTTTAGTGGCATCTTAACACTTGTCACTCTCTTAACTTTATACACAATGCCAGCATCAATCAACCACTGGATTGCCAGTTCGAATTCAGATGCTCTCGCACCTTTCTTCATTGCTCCAAATATAAATTTCTTGTTTTCTTTTACTAGTTGAGAGACAATGTTTTGCCAAACCATTCTGATGCGTGGAACTACTTGTGCTGGAGCATGCTTGCTGAAGTCTCGGTCATAGTCATTAAGTATGAGTTTTTGCAAATTTCTAACTTCATTAAGACCTTTACCGTCAACATAGGCTTTAACAGCTGCGGGCATTCCTCCTACATAATAGTATTGTCTTAATAAATCAATGTATTCACTGCTAATCGAATTGATTATGCCCCAATCGCACCGTGTGAGTATTTCTTCTAATTTTTCTTTACCATTAGCAAGCAGAAACTCGCCAAAGGTCATCGGGTGTAAATAAAGTTCATGAACCATACCCACAGGGTAAGATATCCCCTCATGGAGTGCAATACCCAAAAGACTTCCACACGCTGCGACATGATACTCGGGAGCATCTTCGTTCAATGCCTTCATTCGTGTAAGCGCTATGGGGCAATCTTGTACCTCATCTAGCACAACAAGTGTTTCGCCTGGCACAATATCAATGCCCGTTATTGCCGACAACCCTCTTAGGAGATTCTTTGCATTCTTTTCGGTAATCATCAATTGACAGGCCGCTTCATCACGATCAAAGCTGACATAGGCCAAGTTTTTATATTCTCTTTGTCCAAAGTCCTTCAAAAGCCATGTTTTACCTACCTGTCTTGCTCCAAATAGCACTAATGGTTTTCTATCTTGAGACGCCTGCCATCGCAGTAAATCTTTATATAAATATCTAAACATACAGAATTAGTTAATAATCAGCTATTTAACATCAACTATTACATTTTTTCAACGGAATAATTGATACAAAGATACATTTTTTCAACGGAATAATTGACACAAAACCACATTTTTTCAACGGAAAGACGAGAAAAACGAAAAATCAAGGGCGGCCCTGTGCGTAGGGTCGCCCTTGGCGTTTATTTAGGGAATAATCTTGACTTGATTACTTGCGGAGCTTGATAGCCTTCATTGTGCCGTCGGTGTACTGACGAACCACGATGTAAACCTGACCATCGACGGGCTCGGTTACCCTAGCACCGCTAGCGGTGTAGTAAGCCTCGCTTGCAATGGTCTTGCCTACTGTTGTCTCGTCGATGCCTGTGGGAACGTCAACGTTGAGAACGAGAGGCCATACGTTTGTCATTTCCATTGTGTCGTCGCCGCCAGTTACCTCGAGCAGAACAATGATGTTGTCGCATCCCTCAGTTACACGAGCGTCGTTGCCACTGATTTCAACAAGAGTGCTGGGCTCGTCCTCGGTGTTAACTACTGACCATTCAACACCTTCGGGAGTACCTACGTTGAACTGGTAGTAAGTAACGTTGTCATAGGTGTCACCTTCTGCAAGAATTACAGCTGCTGTTTCAGCACCCACTGCACCATTGCCCTCGCCAACGGCAGGAACGGGGAAGCAGTAGTCGGCCTTGTACCAAGCAGCCTCGGCGGGAGCCATGTTAGCGTCACCGTTGCTCTGGCTTGCGTTCATGTCAAGAGAAGCGAGCTCGGCAACTGACATGCCTGTGCCCACGGGGTTGTAGTCACCACAGCCAATGCCAAGTTCTTCGGCTCCGGGAAGGTGGCTATAATCGTTGAGGTAGTAGCAGTTAGTAGCACTGTTGTTGTCACCCCAGTACTTAGCCTCGTTGCCAGCCTCGGTACCGATGAGAGCACCTGCGCAGCCTTCCTTACCCTTAACAGCACCGATGTTGATACAGTTGAGGAGTTGAGTGCGTGCCTGCGATGCGTAGTAGCTGGGACGACCAACGATACCACCTACGCCTACCTGACCCTGAACGCCACCTGCGTTGAAGCAGTTGGTTACGGTAGTGTAAGCCTGACCTGCGATACCACCCACACCGTAGTTGTTGCTAGTAGCAGTCTCGGCTACGGTAGAGCTGATATTACCCAGGTTGATACAGCCGTTGAGAACTGATGCATTGTTAGCGTTGTTACCCACGATACCACCAGCCAGGTAAGTACCCACGGTCACGTCGCCATAGTTGATACAGTTAGTGAGCGAGCTGTTAGCGCCGGTGAAGGTGTAGCAGATACCTGCAGCACCCCATGTGCCTTGCTCGATGTCGCCATAGTTGACACAGTTGTCAATATCAACAAAGTTGCTCACGTAAGCAATGATACCGGCAATCTGCTGGCCTTGTGAAACCACACCACCATTGTTGACACAGTTCTTGATAACTACGGGATAAGTAGCGTTTGCGCTGCCCTTGTAGTAACCAGTGATACCAGCGGTGTAAACACTCTTGGTGTTAGTGATGTTACCTTCGTTGACACAACCGTCGAATGTAGAACCGGGGCTGTAGAATGCAGCGATACCGGCAGTAGAGCTTGAGCTTACTGCTGCAGTAGCGTTACAAGTGATGTCGCCGTAGTTCTTACACTCGGTGTAGTTACATACGTTGTTACCAGCGGTTGCACCCTGCATAGCGGTGATACCGCCCAGAGTAGCGTTACCGGTGATGTTACCGTTGTTCATACACTTGTCGAATGTGTAAGGACCGAAGCCTGCCTTACCAACCACGTTAGCAACGATACCAGCGCTTGTGCCACCATTGATGTCACCGTTGTTGATACACTCGTTGTAAGTTGAAGGCAGAGCGTAAGAAGCGATACCGCCCACATAACCAGTAGCGGTAGCCGATGTGAGAGTACCGTTGTTAACGCAATTGTTGAACTCAACAGTCTCGTAAACATAAGAAGCGATACCAGCCACGTTGGCAGCAGAGTTTGTTACCTCGCCGTCGTTAACGCAAGCGTCAAACTTCGAGCCCTGGTAAGCATAAGCAGCGATACCAGCAGCATGTGTTGCGATACCGGTTACCTTACCTGCGTTCTTAACGTTCTCGAGCTTGCCATAGAGCTTACCTACAACACCGCCCACGTAACCAAATTTAGTAGTACCCTTTGCACCGCCAATTCCACCTTCGATGTCACCAGCAGCGGTGAGGTCCTTAACAACAGCGTCGGCACCGATAGTACCGAAGAGAGCGCCCTCGCCTGCTGCCTTGGTCACATACTTGTAACCATATACAGAGCAGTTGTTACCATCGAAGTTACCGTTGAATGCGGTCACGCCGTCGGCACCGAGGGGAGTGATACCAGCAGTCTCATCGGCGAAGTCGATGTCGTTCATCATCTTCACATACTCGCCTGCGAGAGTGTTGGCAGTGTTAGACATGAATGCAGCAAGAGCGTTCCATTCCTGGGCGTTAGTGAGCTGCCAGGGATCCTCTGCTGTACCGCTACCCTTGAGGGGATTAGTGGGCAGAGCCGAGAGAGCAATAACCTTAACGAAGCCGTCGTTCTCGATAGTGAGAATGTCTTCAATCACTGCATCGGTGTGAGCGATACCCTTAACGGTCATGCCGTCGAGAGTGAATGCTGTGCCCTGCTGGAGGCTAGGAGTGCCGGCAGTTACAGTAGCGTCGGCGCTAAGGTTCTTAGCGGTAACGCCTGCGGGCATGAGGAGCTGAGTAGCAGCTGCCTTCTGTACCATTGCCTCGCTAGCAAATTGCTTGAGGACGGGGTACTTGCCAGCCTCGAACTGCCATACCTCGGTGTCGAAGCCTTCGAGAGCCTGACCTGATGTGAGAACGCTTGTCTCAACACCGTTCATGCCAGCGTGGGGAGCATTAGCGTCGGCGGGCATGTCAAGAATCTGAACATCCCAGTAAACGCCGTTGATTTCCTCCGATGTGCTCTGAGCCTCACCACCTGCGATAGCACCGTTAGTAGCAGCGTCGCCGCTGAATACTGTACCGTAGCTAACGCAGTTGATCATGTCATTGCGATAGTAGCTTGAAGTTGCTGTGGGAGCAATAGCACCCCAGTAACCTACGATACCACCAGCACGGTTGATCTGTGCAGCAACTGTACCTGCGTTGACGCAGTTCACATACTTGCCGCCTGATGAAGAAGTACCTGCGATACCACCGCAAGACTGGAGCTGGTTAGCATAGTTGGTTGCAAGCTGGCGAATCTCAATCTTACCAACGTTCATACAACCTTCTACATAGCTGTAGTTAGCACCTACGATACCTGCTGTCTGGCCGTAGCCGCCGGTCACGTTACCTGCATTGTAGCAGTTGATGATCTTACCTTCCTTGAGGTTCTGGCCACTGATACCGCCAATCCAGCAAGAGTAACCAATCACGTCGCTGTAGTTGCGGCAGTTCTCAACGAGACCGTTGTTGTAAGCAACCACTGCACCTGATGTGCCGTAGAACTTGAGGTCGCAGTCGGCTGCGATGTTCACGTTCTTAACAACACCAGTCTGGTCGAGGCGGCCAACGAAGCCTGCGTAAGATGTGCTTGCGCTAGTGTTGATAGTGCCCCAAGAACCTTCACCTGCCTGCTCGGGAGATGTGCTCCAAGCAACGCGGTTGAACTTCATCTTGTGGATGAAGTGACCGTCACCGTCGATCACGCCTGCAAAGTAGTTGTGAGCGTCGGGAGCGTTAGTACAGATACCCACGAAGTTCTCGTCATACTCAAGGTCGATGTCGTTGACAATCTTGAAGTAAGTCTCGGGGAAGAGCTGGTTCTTGTTGGTTGTGAGGTCTGAAAGAAGGATGAGGTCGGCCTTGGTCTTGATGAGGAAGGGCTCAACCTCGGTACCTGCACCCTCGAAGGGGAGAGGAGAAATCTTAGCCACGCGGTAGTAAGCACCGGCTTCGGGGTTAAGATAATAGATTGTGTCGTTACCGAACTCGCTGTTAGCGTTGAGTTCGATCTTGTTGCCATTCAGTTTAGCGAAGTAACCCTGGTTAGAGAGGTTGCCCTGCTTGTAGAATGCCACGATAACGTCGTTGTCCTTGTTAATGACAGCGTCCTTGGTGAACTTGTCGAACGAAGCGCCTGCGGGCAATACCACTGCAGCAGTAGCGAGCTTAGATGCTGCGGTTGCTGCGCTTGCCTTGAGGGCGGGATACTTACCAGCGCTATACTGCCAGAGGCTTGCGTCGAAGCCTGCGGGGCCAGCTGCTGCGGTAAGGTCGGCTGTGTTCACGCCAAACTCACTCTGTGAGAGGCTTACAATCTGCTTGTCGAAGTAAACGTTAGCGAGAACGGGCTCTGAACCATTAGCAATGGTACCGATAACCTCGTTGTTCTGCTTCTCAACCTGTGATGAGTACTGATACATCTCGGCAGCAACTGTAGCGGCTGAGTAAACATTCTTAACCCGTGCGTGAGTTGTGGGATCACCCGATTCAATAACGTAATCCTGAACACGGCCCACAACACCACCAGTTGAGCGTGATGAGTAACCGTCAACGCGACCGTTGAAGTAACTGTCCTCTACGTTACCGCGAAGGTAACCAACAACACCACCAACGATAGCACCGCTTGCATAACCGCGAATGGTACCCACTGCGAAGCTGTTCTTCAGTGTTGATGCCGATACGTTACCAGCAACACCACCGATTACCTGATACTCTGAATGCTGTGAATAGCCGTCGATTATACCGCTGAACCAGCAGTTGTCCATAGTAGTGAAGAAGAGGTTACCAACTACACCACCAGTGGGATAACCAGGAGCTGAACCGCTCACTGTTGCACAAACGATATTTACGTTCTGGGCAAAGCAGTTAGAGATAGGAGCCGAAACCTCGGCAGCAACACCACCAGTGTAGCCATAGAGGCTGGTGATCTCTGTGTCCTTAACCGAGCAGTTTGAGATATTGTAAGCAATACCTGCAAGACCACCGGCTGCCATGCCTGTGCTGTAGATGCTTGAGTTAACAACGTGAACATTGTCAAGTGTACCACTTGACTGTGCCACAACGATACCGCTGTAGTAGTTCTGTGCCTTAACTTCGGCTCCATCAACGGTGAGGTTCTTGATTACTGATGCTGCGTCAGCATAACCAAAGAGACCCATGTACATACCCTTGTCGTCAACAACATAGTTGCTGATAGTGTGGTTGTCGCCGTCGAATGTAGCGTTGAACTTATTCTGGTTGTTACCAACGGGGGTTACCTTGTAACCGTCCATGTCGATATCGTTAACAACCTTGAAGAACACGCCCTCGTAGGTCTCGCCCCCGGCAACCTTGTCGCTGAGGAGGATCATGTCGTCACGCTGCTTGATGAGGTAGGGAGAAGCCTCGGTACCTTCACCTTCAAAGTCGGTGACGCTGATTGAGGGATACTCAAGATCGAAATCGCAAGTGATGTTACACTCGTCGTAGGCAGCAACGAGGTAGCGGCTGCCCTGGGCTGTGCCAGTAACAACACCCCAGTTAGTCCAGTCGAGTTTCTTGAGGTCGGTAGCGGCAGCAGTTACAGCATCATCGGTGCTGAGCGACGCACCAGTCTCGGTGAATACGAGGTTGTAGCTGTAGAAGTCGCCGTAATTTGCGTTGTAGGCAATCAGTGAAGAGGGGATGTTCACGGTCTTGTTGCGGTTAAGGCTAACAGCAACTGTCTGACCATAGTTACCCAGGTTCTTGATTGTAGCCACGTTGGCGCCTGTCTGCTCAACTACCACGCCGTAGCTCTCGGTTGTGCCGTCGCCGTGCTTCTTGCCTGTGAATGTGGCGTTGCACTTGTCCAGAGTGGTGTTAGCAACCACGCTGAAGTAGCTCCAGGTGGCAGCAGTGGCACTAGCCTTGACATAGGCACCCCATGCGTCGGTGATGACAATCTTGTTGCCACTTACCACGCCTGTCACTTCCTGGCCTGCGAGTGGCTGACCATCGCCAAGGTTGGTAGCTGCAAACACGATGTTGCCATAGGTGTCGTGCTGTCCCATCACCTGATAGGGGATGGTGAGCTTGCCGTCGGCAGCAACTTTGGCCTTAACAACGGTGTTGTAACCGCTTGACCAGAAATCACGCATGATGATTGAGTCAGTGCCGAGGGGCTCGACTGTGACACTCACACCATTGTAGCCCGAGGTGAGCAATGATTCTCCGGTGAGCACGTAGTTGCCTGCGAGCTCATTCACCGAAGCCACCTTGCGAGGGGCTCTCCTTGCACTCATGGGTTCGCTAGGAGCTACGATGTTGTCGCGCGTGTAGTCTGACTTGGGACGATCGATACCTCTAGGATCAAATAAATCCTTTAAGCTTACCAAACCACCCTCATCACTCTTAACACTGGCTTTTTCCTGCAACTTGAGTACAGAAGCCTGCGAGACATCCATGTTCTCCTGCGCTTGAGCGCTGAAGACTGTAGCGGCAACTACCGCCACGAGTCCCATGAAAGAATTGAATCTTCTCATTTTGTTGTGAATAAATGGTTAATAATAGTATATAAATGTTCTCAGTTGTTCAGTATTATGTTGAGCAATGCATTCACATCGCTCACGTCCACGTCACCGTCGCCGTTGAGGTCCAAACCGCTGGTGGCAGTTCCGTCAATGATAGCGCCCACGATGACATTGAGGTCGGTCACATCGACCGCGCCATCGCCATTGAGGTCACCCTCGATGCGCTTGCTCTCCACCACAAACGACACGTTGTCGAGATAGCATGCTGCCGTGCGGCTGCCGCTGTATTCCACAATGCGCACCTCGCTACCCTGGGCAAACGGCATGGTGAAAGACAAGTTGACGTTCTCGCCCGGCGGCACTGTGGTGCTTTCAAGACCAGCGTCGGTCTTGATTGTTGCCCACACGCCCAGCGATGATGCGCGGGTATAGACTCTCACAACGGCGTTGCTAGTGGTTGGGTTATAGAAGTCGAGCGACAGCGACTGTGCATCCCAGGGCAACGCGCTAGTGAGCACCTCACTGCTGCGCAGCAACGAGCATGAGTGCTTGCCTGTGCCTGTTCCTTCGCCCGAGGTGGCGGCAACGCGCGCCCCAGCTTTGAAGGTCCACGAGGTGTACTTGCCGGCAACCTTGCTGGCATCGGCTGTGGTGACGGCCATGTCCTCAAAGTCCTCGATGTGGGTCTCATAGGTCTGTACCTTGAGGTTGAACGACACCGTCCCGTCGCTGTGGCGGGTGATGCCAGTGATATCGTAGTCGCTGTTGCGGCCTGTCCACGAGCGCAGGCTTGGCGTTGTGTTATTGCCCAATGCGGTGATGCCTTGGGTGCCGGGGAACGGGTCGCTGCCGGTGTCGGACGTGCCGGCTCCGCCAGCGCGAAGCAATTCATAGAGGGGATGGGTGGCGGTACTGTTCACGCGGTTGTTCTCCCACGCGGTGGCATTGGTCGAGTCCACTCGCCACACTAGCATGCCCTCGCCGGGAAGATAGGCGTCCCAGCCTGCCTTGGCTCGGCTCTCGATAAGGAAATACTCGTCCTTGACATTAGATTCCAGGCGATAGCCAGTGTTGCTCGATGTGATAGGGGTTACTGTGTAACTGCCGCCGCGGGAGAGTCGCTGCGGGGTGATGAACCCTGCCGCATAACGCTCGTAGAGGCTATAAGCACACGGGGTGCGCGACTGGTTGAGGTAACTGCCCGATGCCATGAGGCTCCATCGGCCGGGGTTGACGCACGATCCGCCCGTGGTGCCGTCGGCATCATAGAGGTCGGCAATGCCCAGCACGTGGCTGAACTCGTGGCAAATGGTGCCTATGCCGTCGATAATCTTTGACTCGGGACGGCTATAAAGTTCGGTAGAGCAGGCATAGCGGTCAAACGACACTCCGTCGAGGTACTTGCTGGTGATGCTCGACGCATGGGGCCACAGCAGGCGGCTGTCGTTGCCGCTGAAATTGCTGCCGGCGCCGGCAAAGAGGAAAAACACCATATCGACCTTGCCGTCGCCATCGCGGTCATAGTCCTTGTAATTGACCTGAGGGTCGGCGGCGTCGAGGGCAGCGTTGACAAGCAACGGCGCTCCCGAAGTCTTCATCGCGTCATACTGCGAGTAATTGATAGTCACGGGTCCCACAACGTCAAACTGGGCATCAAACTCGCCAGCCGAGCTGTCGTAGAAGTAGTCGCGCACCGAGCCGGTGTAAGGAATCAGTTCCGGAAAAGCGGCATTGCTCATGAACCCGCGGTAATTGCGCTGGTTGATCATGTCGTCAAACAGCGTGTGGGCATTGTCGTAGGTGAACGGGCAGTCGTTGTAGGCCACGAGAATCACCAGCCCGCGAAAGTTCTTATAGTCATAGTGCCCCGTCTTGCCATGCAGGCGATGCTTGGCGCGGCGGGCGTTAATCGTCTGGACGCTCGGCGTGAGGTGGCGCTGCGTGGCAGCAAGCCACGATAGCTCCTGCGCGTTGCGGCGCAAGGCGTCGTGAGCAATCACTGCCGTGGGCACAAGGTTATCACCCGCCACAGCAGCATACTTGTAGTAACCGTCGGCCTCATCTTTCACGACCGTATAACCATCGGCAGTAGTAGTGTAGTTGAACCATTCATCGCCGTGCTGGAGCAATGTGACGAAGGTGCCGTCGGGCTGTTGCACCCGGGCAGGATCGGGACATGCAACGATTGCATGGGCGGCTGTCCACAGGACAAACACCGCTACTAGCGCTAGCAATCTTTCCACGTTAAGTTTAGCACCAATTTGCATAATCTCCCTTTTGTTACTATAAAACACACAAATTTACGTCATTTTTTTAAATTTTCACGCATTTATGTGATAAATTTCTAAATACATGTCGC
>JAGHSP010000221.1 GCA_018065815.1 Candidatus Sodaliphilus limicaballi
GACATATATTTCGCCGGAATATTTCTGCGACCGTGAACAGGAAGTCAAAGCATTGTGCAAACGCATTGAGAATGGGCGCAATGTCTCATTAGTGTCGCCTCGACGCATGGGGAAGACAGGGTTGATACATCACTTCTTCAACAACGAAGAAATCAAAGACAACTACAACACATTTTTCATTGATCTGTACTCCACTAGCTCGCTTGCCGAGATGGTAAAGGCCATTGCAACCGAAATATTCAAACGGCTCAAGCCAACCAGCGAAAAATGGTGGGAAAGATTTGCAACCGTCATTTCATCTCTCAATGCCGGGGTTAGCATCGACCCTATCAGCGGACTGCCATCGTTCAACATCGGACTAGGACAGATTCAGCAACCCGAAACAAGTCTAGAACAAATTTTCAACTACCTCGAAACATCCGACCGCCCCTGCATTGTAGCCATTGACGAGTTTCAGCAGATTGCACTATATGGCGAGAAGAATGTAGAGGCAATATTACGCACTCACATACAACGGTGCCACAACACGCGCTTCATCTATGCTGGCAGTAAGCAACACATGATGGCGCAAATGTTTGCATCTCCATCAAGGCCTTTTTACCAAAGCTGCATACACATGATGCTCGCCCCCATAGCACGCGAGACTTACGCCGACTTTTGCCAGCATCAATTCGAACACAACGGCAAACAACTGCAACGCGAAGTTGTCGAAGCAATATACGACAAATATGAGGGTTACACATGGTATATGCACATGATGATGAATGAGTTATATGCCATCACCGACAAAGGCGAATGTTGCACTGAAAAAATGATTGGCATAGCGCGAGAAAACATAATATTGTCGCAAAGCGCATTTTTCAAAGAACAGCTTTCGATAATACCGTTAAAGCAGAAAATGCTGTTGGAAGCTATTGCTGTGGAAGGGAAGGTGAGTAACGTAACATCAGGTGCATTCATACGCAAGCACAACCTGCCATCAGCTAGTTCGGTCCAATCGGCCTTGAAGGGACTTCTCGAGAAAGAAATTGTGGCTTGTGAAAACAAAACATACTACATCTATGATTTTTTCCTTGCCCACTATCTATATATATAACCCATTTTTGCTATTATAGCCACGTTTTGTTGCTTCGTTTTTGGGGTATTGGCACGAATTAGATTTTTATTTCTTATAAAACTAATTATCAGCGATTTACAAAACATGAAATGATATCAGTTTTTTGGCGTTTTTCTTGCGGGGGTCATCAGGGAGCAGTAACTTTGCAAGTGAAAAATCAACTAAATTTACCACTATGGAACAGGGCAAGAAAATATGCAATGAGCTGAAGAAGGTGCGGCGGCAGATTGCCGAGGCTAATGGTATCGCCTACTCCCCCACCGAGTGTCACCACAAGGGCAACTGCGCGGGCACATGCCCCGCTTGCGAGGCCGAGGTGAAATATCTTGAACACGAGCTGTCGCTGCGCAGCATGCTGGGCAAGGCGGTCGTGGTGGCAGGACTGGGGCTGTCGGTTGCTTCGTGCACCAATGCCCAGGCTACACGGCCAATCAAAACAAGCGCAGACCAGAGCAACTGCGAGGTATATGACACGACCGAAGCGGTAAAAGGCGAAATACCCCTACTGGTTGAAGGAAAAGTCCCTGCTATTGAAGAAAGCCCCGTGTACCAGATGGTGGGGGAAGTTGCCGACATCCCCCCCGCTGACAAAAATTTCGTGTACAGGAGTGTAGATGAGATGCCTGTATTTCCCGGCGGAGAGGAAGCAATGATGAGGTATCTCGCGGAGAACGTACGATACCCCGAGCAAGCAGCTAAGGATTCTATACAAGGCCGAGTCATAGTGCAATTTGTGGTGAAGGACGACGGGACGGTGGGAACCGTCAAGGTGGTGCGCAGC
>JAGHSP010000066.1 GCA_018065815.1 Candidatus Sodaliphilus limicaballi
TCCGATTAGCGTCCTGCTGGACGCATCCATTTACAGACGCTATACCCCCACCGCCACTACGTTCGGCGGTGGGGGTTATTCAGGTATTGTCCTGCCGGACAATAAATTAGCAACAATTGCTATAAAAGCTAAAGTTGAGTATTTTAAAAGCCTCTTGTAGTTGGCGCGTTGAATACTTTATTAATATGCAAGACAGCAAATTGCAGATTGCGAAACACTCTTGAGTTGAGGCATTTATTGTTTCGTCACGTTGAGGGTGCCGCCGGCGGTGTGGGTGGTGACTTGCGGCGCATACTGGCACTGGGCGTGGGCAGCCCCGGTGCTATATGTGCCGGGCGATGTGACGTAGGCGTCGTAGGTGATGACATGAGTGCCCTTGCCCATGTTAGTAATGAACGCTTTGGTGCTTGCGTCGCGTGTTTCGAGGTAATAACCCATACCGTCCATGTAGCGGTAGCCCGAGAGCTGGTCTGCGGGTTCTAGGCATGCCGCACGTTCGTCGGTTACTGTGATGAAATCGAGGTCGCGGTTGCTCTTGATGACTATGCGCACCTGCACCTTGTCGCCCTCATGCAATGTGTCGGCCTGTTGCATCTTACCCTTCGGGCCATACACGAGGCATTCCTTCTTCACTTCCAGCTCGTCAATAGCATTATGTGCGATTTCGCTCATCAGTGCATCACGTTGCGTGTAGATTGCGCCCCAGCAGGGAGTGCAATCGGTAGTGACGGTAATCTTTGTGCCAGGGGCGGCGTTTATGCTCTTGTGGTAATAGGGGGCAAATTCCTTGTAAAGCAGTTTCTTGTCGCCTATTGTGATTGTCATATTGTGTGCAGGCAGATAATTTCTGTCTTCGCCAGTGGAGATGAGGCAGTTAATGGCATCGGCAGCAAGGCTTGACGATCCCCAGTCGTTGGTCTGCTTCATCAGGAGCATCCACTTGCTCACATCGTGGGTGAAGGGGCTTGCGCCTTCCACTTCATGAATGGCATTGAGCAGGACTGCTGTCACGGCAACTTTGTCGTAGTAGCGCCAACCGGCATCAACCGGGTTCCAGTAGGTGCCCTGTTCGGGGCTTCTCACGGCAAAGTCCTTGATTGACGCGATGATAGCACGTGCTGTCTCATGATAGCCGTTGCGGTTGAGTGCCGTTGCGTAGAAGGCCTTGTCGGCAAGCGTGAGATTGAGTTTTCGCCAGTTGCCTGCCATTGCTTTGAGCGTTTTTACAAACATTGCTTTAACGTCTTTGCTCATGGCTATGTCGCTGTGCAGCGTGTGCAGATGGGCAAGAGTCGAGAAGTCGCCGTAGTCAGTTTTCTTGCTTGCGTGATGCTTCTTCATCCACATGCTGTCGCAGTAGTTCATGGCGCGCGTCATTGCCGAGCCAAGCCGCTCGTCCTGTGCAAGAGCACCGTTGTGTTTGAGGTCGCCTAGCAGTTCCAGCACCTCTGCCGTGCTGTGGATACTTGATGTGGCGCCTTCATGTTTCACCCAACTCCATCCGCCGTCGCTGCACTGCATGTCCAGGAGTTTGCCCACAAGGTTGCGGCGTTCCTCTTTCATCTCTTCGTCGTTGAGCAGATGTTTGAGTCGAGCAATGCGCAGGTTTATCTTGTCGTTCTCGCTCATCCATGGCGATGCCTGGATGTCGGGTGAGTTTAGTCCATCGGTGCGTTCGGCCTCGATAAGTTCATGTAATTCAGGAATCTTGGTCACGATTTTCTGCGCCATGTCGAGAGCAAAGAGCGAGTGGGCGAGCCCGGTGCTGGTGATTGCCTTGCTGTCGTATATCGTGGGCAGGGCGTGGGCAAGCGGGATATAGATGTTTTGGCACAGTTCCAGCGTCGTGCGGGCATCACTGCCATGCTGCGGCACAGTGAGGGTGAGGTGGTTTGGCTTGTCGCTCATGTCGATGAAGAACGGCTGCGTCTCGACGATGGTCTGTGTGCTGGGTAGGATGGGGATAATGGTGCGTTCGCCGTCGCTGATGTTGCTGTCGGGGCATACTCCCTTGGTCTCGAACACCATGGTTCCTTGACGGACGGGGACATCAAACTCGGCCCACTGTGTCACGGTTGCCCTCGGGGCGATTTCGCAAGCAGTGGTATAGTCGTTGTGGTCCTTGTGGGTGATGGACAGGATTGCGTTCATCGTAGAGTCGGTGGCGTTCATGATTTCGCCGCTCACGGTCACTTTGTCGCCTCCTCGCACGAAGCGCGGTGTGTGCAGTTTTACCATGAGAGGGTTTTGGGTGAGCACGAGTTCGCTCATCATGTCTGCATTCATGGCATTGTCGTGTGCCAGGGCCTGCATGTGCCAGATGGTGCTGTTGGCGGGGGCGTCAAATTCGATGTCGATGCACCCGTTATCGTCGGTGACGAGCGCTGGCATCCACAAAGCCGTCTTCACATCATTGCTGCGCAAGGATATGTTGTCAAGTGCCCCCAGCCGCACGGGAGCGATAGACGCAATAGCAGCACCGGTGAAAAGTCGCTTATCGACCGATGAGTATGTGACCTCGCTCAATTCACATTCGGTATCGACCATCACGCCATGCACCATTCCTTCAAGGGCTTTTGACACATCATAGTCAGCGACCTTGTTGTCCTCAACTACTTCGAGTTCGGTCACTCTAGTTATGCCTACGACATTATCATCGTTATCGTTATCGTCATCGTCATCGTAGCGAAGCGCATCGTCATCGAAGGCGAATGTGGGCAATGATGCAATGGACTTACCTGTCACTGTGAATCTTTTCACAGCCACTTCGGAGCCGCGTGAGTAGAATTCACCGAGTGGGTCAGTGATGTCGCAGAAGTTGAGTTCAGCATATACATTGTTTATGTTCCACGAACAGTTCTTGATGGCATCGACAGCCACGTCGGTCATTGCCAGTTGCATGGCGGCCTTGACGGGTTTGCCTTTGGTGTCGGTCACGGCAAAGGTCCAGCGTTCTTTGCTGCCGGGAATTATTTTCTTGTTCATCAGGACTGCATTGATTTTGAGCGCAGGTTGCTTGTTGTCAACGCATTTGATGAGTATTTTCTCCCTGTGCGATGTGTTATTGTATGTAGATGCGAGCAATACTTCCATTTGCTTCACGCCGCTAGGCACATCTATCGTCACATCATGCACGCCAGGGACGAAATCGAGCCACTGCTCGCTCTCGATGCCTCGTGTGCTCTGCACGATGCACAGCACGTGTGACTCGGGGGTAGATGTGCTCACGCGCACCAATGCTTTGCTGCCGGGTGTGGCGGTAAGTTCCTTGCGCGCAACCCACAGGGGACTGTCCTTGACGGGCGACTGCTTGTCGCTGTCGCGATACAGGATGATAGTCGTTTCATCTTCTTCCTCCTCATCGTCATCGTAGCGAAGCGCATCGTCATCGTCCTCGTTACAAAGAGTATCGGTGTACTTCACATTCAGTGTGTACTCGCCCGATGGCACTTTGGTCAGGTCGATGTGGGGATTGTCGATTGTGAATTGGCCCGACGCCACGATGTTGCTTGCAGGCTGTCCCTTGGGATAAATGCTCCACTCGCATTTCTCGTCGCTGCGGGTCGA
>JAGHSP010000166.1 GCA_018065815.1 Candidatus Sodaliphilus limicaballi
TGGCCGACACATTCCAGCCTGCCATTGCCTGATAGTAATCGTAAAGCAGGTTGCTCTTTACGGTAATCTTGGTAACATCGGCATTGTTGCCTACAAAAGGCTCGGTGAATGTCTTCTCCTTGTCTCCCAGGAGTATAAGGTTGTCAAGTGCAGCATTGTTGCTGAACGCGTCCTTGCCTATGCTAGTGCATGCTTCGGGCACAGTGATCTCGGCAATGTTTGTGCCGCTGAATGCGTAATTGCCTATTGACTTGATAGATGTTGCTCGTGAGAGGTCGATAGACTCAATGGCTGTTGCGCCTGCAAAGCAACTGTCGCCTATGGCTGTTTCAAGGTACTTCTTACTATCGCCAAGGTATATATCGACAGCACTGCCATATAAGGTGTAATTGTGAGCGCTGTTGACATTGGGAGGCATAACCACGGCAACCGCGCCGGCATATTGCTCGCCATCAAGGGTGAATGGCTCAGCTTTGGTTACAGTGTAGGCATGGTTGGCAATCTTGCGGCTACTCTCGCTACCCGAAGTAAAGTCGTAGGCACCAGCCTTAATAGCACTTGTGCGGTCGCTCCACGCACTATTAGTCATGAATTTGCTCTTATGCTCTACCGGAACATAGATTGTGGCATTGCTGGGCAGGCCAGTGAGGGTCTGCTTGCGCATATCCTTTATATTGTCGGGGTTGATGTTTGCGATAACCTCCTGGAACGAGGTGTTTCCCTTAAACACATCTCCTTCAAATCTCTTTGTAGAACTGGGAATCAAGATAGACTAGCTCTTGATGCCGGCAAAAATCTCGTTGCCTAAGAAATAAGTAAAACCATAGGGCAAGATGATGTCTTGTGTGAGGCCCGAATTCTTGAATGCATATCCATATATCTGGGTCAAGTTATGTCCCCAAGTACAGGTAGTGAGAGCTGTGCAGCCCATGAAAGCCCAGTCATAGATGTGTTCCACCTTGGGCATGCTCACGCTTGTGAGTTTAGCGCAGTCCATAAACGCATG
>JAGHSP010000403.1 GCA_018065815.1 Candidatus Sodaliphilus limicaballi
AAAGTTGATAATCTCGCCCATTTCGTTGCACACCACATGCAGCTTGAACCCGAAGAACCAGCCCATGGAGCATTTGCCGCGTTGGGCAATCCCCTTGAAGACCCTGTGCTGCAATATCCTCTGGTTCCTGCATACTCGCAGCGGCGTGCTGTCAATGATACTTATTCCGGTACATTTGCCCATCAGAACCAGTTTGACAAAAGCAATCAGCTTTAACACGGCTATCTTTTGTAGCTCAACAAAACGGTTGTAAGACACTGTCTTAGGGAAACGCTTGCGCATCTCGGCATCGGTGCATATGTGGTTGAGGTAATAATGCTTCAGGCACCTGTAGCCTGATTTGTGGAACAGGATCAGAATGGTCATGACCTCCGAGTCGCACATCCTGGGGGCACGGTAATACTTGCGCTTGCCGGGATTTGGAGCCTCAAGTGAAGTTTTTTTGAAGAACTCATCAAATTTTTGACTAAATTCATCGTACATTACGAAAATTTCAGTAATTTTGTCATCAGTGAACATAGCGGAATATTTTTGTTTGTTTATTTTTTTTGCACTACTAAATTACAAAAAATTCCGCTATTTTCCAAATAATCAAGCGATTAAATTCATCAAACTCACGTTATATTAGCATGGGCGAGAGTTGATCATACTTTTGCAGAAGTGCAATTAGGTAAAGGTGCCAGGCATGAAAATGAATCGTGCCAGGTTCATTTATGAATAGCACCTCCAAGAAACGAATGCTTTATTTGCTTGTTTAGCTATTTGTTTGTAATTTTGTGATTATGATGGATGATGTATCAGGAATTATTAATCCCAATGAGGAGTTTGCCATTCCTGAAGTTTCGTTCAGTGACTTCGAATGTGTGGCCGAGACATCCTATTGCCGCCTTGTGAAAGCGAGACGGCAGGGCAGATGGTGGATGCTGAAATCGCTGCTGCCGAGCTACAGCGACAAACCATTCTACCGCAGTCTCCTGCTTAAGGAGTATCAGGTGTTGAGCCAGCTAAGCCATCCCAACATTGTGATGTGCGCCGGCATGGAACACATCGATGGTTACGGCGGCTGCATTGTCATGGAACATGTCGACGGCGATGTGTTGGGAAACCGCGAACTGGACAAGTCACAGCGCTTGCGCCTGGCAATGCAACTTGTAGATGTGCTCGAGTACTTGCATTCAATGCAGATTGTGCACCGCGACATCAAGCCGTCTAACCTCATGGTTACAACAAACGGCTGTAATCTCAAGGTCATTGATTTTGGACTTGCTGATACCGACTCATATGCCGTACTCAAGCAACCTGCTGGCACACGCTCTTATATATCGCCTGAGCAAGAATCGCAGTCACTGCCCGACGCCCGCAACGACTTGTATAGCGCCGGGCGTGTGATTGAGGAATTGAAATTGGGGTGGCAGTATCGACATGTTGTGTCAAAATTGCTCAAACGCATTGACAAGCGCTACCAGAATGCTGCCTTGTTGCGTCGTGCCATGTCTCGTGCCCGCAAGCTACCCGCCGTGCTTACTACCGCATCTTGTGCATTGGTTGGCACTGTTGCGTTAATGTTGTTGTGGCCGTCAGGTCAACAACCGAAGCAGATCGTTGTGCACGATGTGGTGGATACGTCAGGACTTGTTCCGATAGATAGCCTGAACAGAGTGAATGATGAACTTGCTAGTGCTCGGCAAATGCTTGACTCAATGCACCTGCGTGTACAAAGTAGCGAGTCTAGTCAGCAGGATTTGCAACAGCGGCTCGACGAGGAAACTGCTGGGAAAATTCATTTTGAAAATCTACTTAATGACGGCAAAGCTGTGATTGATAATTTCTTTGCAAGAGTAAACTATTCTGCCATGTGGAAACATTATTATTCAATTGATGATAATAATGTAGATGACAAGACTGTATATTAT
>JAGHSP010000239.1 GCA_018065815.1 Candidatus Sodaliphilus limicaballi
TATTAATAGATTTTAAAAATTAAAATTAGAATTTCAGTATTTTCGGCAAATATATATAAATATCTAGTTTTGACAAAGAAATCATTAAAAAAAATGATAAATTTTGAAAAAAAAGTACTAATTGCGGGTAAAATGCAGTGAAATAAGGAGTTTTTCAGTAAATTTGCAGTCAAATTCAAAATGCGATATGGAGTATAGGAAAATGGGGAATACGTTTCCTCCTGTTACAGCAAATTTGCTTATCATCAATGGCCTGTTGTGGCTGGCAACAATAGTATTCACTAGAATAGGCTTGATAGACCTTGAGCAGTATCTGGGTCTTCACTTCTGGCGTGGCGACGGATTCAATGCTGCCCAGATGATTACTTACATGTTCATGCACGACCAGAGCGGTTTCACGCATTTGTTCTTCAACATGTTCTCGCTGTTCATGTTCGGACGCTTGCTTGAACAGGTGCTGGGAGGCAAGAAGTTCTTGTTCTATTACCTCACTTGCGGACTGGGTGCTGCGCTAGTGCAGCAGCTCGCATGGGAACTGACCTGGCAGAATGAATTTGTCACCAGCATGGCGAATGCTAACCATGTGTCTTTTGATGTGATAAGGAATGCGCTTGCATCGGGCGAGCTCAATGAGTTTGTCAATGAATTTTGCAGCAGTTTTGTCACCGTGGGTGCCAGCGGTGCGGTGTTCGGCATATTGCTTGCTTTCGGTATGCTGTTCCCCAATCTTGAGATGTATATCATTCCCATTCCGTTCCCGTTGAAGGCCAAGTGGGTGGTGATAGGATATGGCGCGCTGGAATTGTTCTTCGGCGTGGCAGGATTGATGAGTGGCGTTGCCCATTTTGCCCACCTAGGAGGTATGCTATTCGGTTTTATGATTTTAATGTACTTGCGATATGCTGGCAGGAGGAACGGCAATGGCAATGTGGGATGAGTTGAAACGCCGGTTTAGCGAGGGTTCAATGCTCATGCGCCTCATCTATGTGAACGTGGGCGTGTTCCTAGTGGTGCGTCTTGTGGGAATCGTGATGTTTTTTGCAGGCAGCGACATCAACATTGTGCTCCACTGGCTCGAAGTGCCTAGTGCATGGATGGATGCATTGCACCGCCCGTGGACTGTGATTACCTATTCTTTCCTGCACTATGAGGTGCTGCACATCTTGTTCAACATGCTGTGGCTATACTGGCTGGGCCGCATTTTCATGGAGTATTTCAACGTCAAGCAGCTCATGGCGTTATATATATATGGTGCAATAGGCGGTGCTATTGCCTATGTGCTTGCAAGCAGCGTCCTTCCGGGGTTGAGAGGCATGGAAGGCTATTTGCTGGGTGCGTCGGCATCGGTATATGCGATAGTTGTGGCAGTGGCTACCTATTCTCCTAATTACCGTATAGGGCTGTTGTTCCTGGGTTCGGTGGCATTGAAGTGGGTAGTGCTGGCGATGGTTCTCATCGACTTGCTCCAGATGGATGCACTCTCGTCGGGCGGACACATCGCTCACCTGGGTGGTGCGTTAGTGGGATTTCTGTATGCCATGATGATGCGCCGCGGCCATGACATCACGGCACCACTTAACCGCTGCATCGACAAGATTGTGTCGCTGGCATCGCGCCGCAAGAACCCCGGAGTGGGCGGGCCTGTGGGCGGCAGGGCTTATCGTGGTCAGTCGGCACAAGGCACGGCTCGTAACACATCGCAGTCGGCAACAGGCAAGGCTACCGAGAGCGACCTGGACCGGGTGCTCGAGAAAATCAAGCGTTCGGGCTACACTGCTCTCACCGACGAGGAACGTGACTTGCTGTTCTCGTTCTCTCGCAAAGGGAAAAAGTAGCAACTATTTAATGGTATTTTGGGTAATGTCCCCGTGCAGATCTCACTCTCAAAAAGTATTAACAATAGAACCCACCTTAGCTGAAAAAAATATCTCTTTCAGTTATTATTAAATCTGTGTTATCTGTGAAATCCGCGCGGGTAGTTCGCAAAACACATTGGTGTATAGTAACGAAAAGTAAACTAGATGATAAAGAAATTTAAGAAAGGGGTAAATGTGACCGTGACCGCGCTTGCGGCAGTCGTGGCATTCGTGTTAGTGTTTTCGGCCTACGGCGGATGCATAGACCCCAGGTCATGGACATTGCCGTCGCTGGCAGTGCTGGCGTTTCCCGCAGTTGCTGTTCTCAATGTTGTGTGCCTGGCAGTGTGCCTGCTGCTGCGCAACAGGGTCGCTTCCTTTGTGCTGGGAGGTGCCCTCTTGCTGTCGTTGCCGGCTGTGAGGTGGAACATGCCCATGAGTTGGAGCAGCGCACCCACCGATGAGACGCGTGCGTTCACTGTGATGACATGGAACGTGATTGGATTTGAGCACATGACGAATAATGCAAAGGAGACTACCTTGCAGCATATACTTGACGTGGATGCCGATGTGGTGGTGTTGCAGGAGACATCGCTTGATGGTAATGATTTTACCAAATCCCCTCTTGTAAAAAGACTAAGGGAAAAGTTGGTGAAGGCTTATCCTTACCGCTCAAACCCGCGCGCCGACGTGTGCTTGCTGTCGAAGTTCCCGTTCTCGGTGGTTCCTGAAACCACAATGCGCAACCGCTTGACGTTTGACGTGCCGCACACTTATGGCAAGATATTTGATTTGAATATTAATGGCCATGACCTGCGCATCATTGGTCTTCACATGCAGTCGATAGGTCTAACCAGCGACGACAAGCTGTTGTTCAAAAAAGTGGTTACAGGTCAGGAAGGCGTGCATAGCAAGAACCAGGCCCGCAAGGTGAAACATTCGCTCATCGACAAATTGAGTGGTGCGTTTACGCGTCGTGCCGGTGAGGCCCACACCGTGAGGGCTGTTGTGGAAAAGTCGCCCGAGAACCTGATCGTGTGCGGCGACTTCAACGATGTCCCCGGCAGTTACAGCTACCGCACGGTGCGTGGCGACATGAACGATGCCTATATCGATTGTGCAACGTGGCCGGTCAACACATATAACAGCAACGGCTTTTATTACAGGATAGACCACATGTTCTATCGCGGAGGTTTCAAGGCAGTGGCTTCCCGCTGCGACAAAGCAGGTGAGAGCGACCATTATCCCATTATAACTACGTTTGAATGGAAAGACAACGACTAAAAGTGTGGAGAATATTGACGGTCGCTGTCACTGTTCTTGTTGTGGCTGGTTTGTTGATGTCGGCCTACGGCGGATTGCTTGACCCTCGGTCGTGCGGTTACGTTCCTGGTGTGATGGTGTTGCTGCTGCCACTAGTGGGTATTGCCGCCGTGGCGTGGGCAGGTGTTGTGGCCTTGATGCGTCGTTGGTGGCAGACAACTGTGTTGGGACTTGCCTTGTTGCTGTCATTGCCTAGTTTAGGCCGGGTGTGTCCTGTCAACTTGGGCAGTGATTTGTGCGAAAACGACAGCACGTTCACCGTGATGACTTATAATGTTGCTGGTTTCCCGCATTTGTTTACCGAGGATTCCTGCCACGTGATACGCACAATACTTGACATCAATGCCGACGTAGTGCTCATGCAGGAAATGCCGCATACCGACTACGCGATTCACTATGACACGATACGCAGTCCCAAAAACTATTTTGAGGAGCTGAATGCCAAGTTCCCTTATCGCTCTTACTCGCACAAGGATGAAGTGGCCATCATGTCGAAGTATCCCTTTGTCATTGACACCGTGGTGCCGGCAAAAAAAGGATATGACACGGTCATCTATCACAAGGATCTTGACCATTACCCGGCACTGGCGTTTGATGTGGTGATTAACGGGCACAAGGTGCGCCTGTTCAGCGCTCATTTACAAACCTATGGATTGAGCAATGCCGACAAGAGGATTACCGGGACTGATACTGACGGCGACTGTGACGTGATGCAGGGGAGCCGTCTGTATGGCATGAGCTTTGGCGCCAAACTTGACCGGGCATTCTCTATGCGCGCCGATGATGCTGTCAACTTGCGCAATGCCATAGACCGCAGTCCCGAGACGGTGATAGTGTGCGGCGACTTTAACGACGTGCCTGGCAGCTTCTGTTACCGCACCTTGGCGGGTGACGACATGAAGGACGCTTGGACTGAATGCGGATTGGGATATGCCCATACCTACAATGCCCATCGTTTCTACTTCAAGATAGACCACATCCTTTATAGAGGCAACCTGCGTGCGGTGGATGCCCGGGTGTATAGTGATGTGCCGCACACCTACACGTCAAGCGATCATTACCCGCACACTGCCACCTTCAAATTCTATTAAACCGAGCAAAGAAATAGCCCAGTACGATGCACAAAGCCGTGTAGCAAGGCAGCATGAGTCGGGTGTAGATGCCAAATGCCCCCCACACCGATGTCACAACGGTCACAATGATGGTGAGCAGCATCAGAGTCTCGATGCGCACGTCGGCCTTGAACCTGTGCCACCTCACAAATGTGACAATAGCAAAAACCAGTGTGATGAGATAGAGCATTCCTGCCGAAATCTGCAACGACAACGGCTGGCACATCTTGCCTCCATGCGATAGCACAATCTTGGGGTAGAGCTGCCGTGCCGACATGAGTGACTCGTCGCACATGTGCACGAACCACGCCTTGCGGTTGGCCATGAGCACTTCGCGGTTAAGGGCATGGTCGCGCACCATGACCACAGTGTCGGCTTCCCAGATGGGTGACTCCAAGAGTCCTGCTTCATAGAACTGGGCATTGAGGTTGATGTCGGGTACGCTCGAGGTGGTGAACACGCCATAGCGGGCATTAAACGCAGCGCAATAGCCCACATAGCATGCTGCCACGATAGCAAGTCCCGCCCAGAACGAGACAATGGCGCCGCGGCCGAAGTTCTTGCGGGCAAAGATGAAATATAACACCAGTAGCGGCGCAAAACTGATGAAGAACGGCCTGAGGAACAGCATTACCACATATAATGATGTCATGACCAGGGCATCCTTCACCGTGAATTTCTCCTTGATGCCTTTGACTATGAGCATGAACAGCAGCACCACGCACGACAGCGACAGCGACTCGGTCATGATCATGAGCACATAGTGTACCACTGCAATGTTCCATGCGTAGAGAGCAACGACGATAAAGGCAACAACGTTGTGCTCACTGAATATCATCTGTGCGGTCTTATATAACCACTTGACTGACACGACAAACACCACTGCTTGCAGCAACGCTATCAGATACATTCCGGCATTGCCTAGATACAAAGCCAAGTGGCATATCACAGGGTAAACGGGTGTGCGCGCTTGGTCGATGTCGCCAGCGAAGAAGCGTTCTCCGGCGTGGATGTAGGTGTCGCTATCGACGGGCACGGTGCTGATGTGGAACCCGCCTAGCACAAGAAGAAACAGCATCACCAGCACACTGCCTGCTTGCAGCACTCGCAACCGCTTGTTGTCGCTTGCCGTATTCATCACTTGCCACAGTTTGTTTGCTAGTTTATACATTTCTGCTTTGCTTTTATTTCTGATTAAGAATAACGCCCGTACACTCGCTGCCTGGCGGTGTAAAGGCGTGTTTAGTTGGATTTTGTCTCGTGGTATTCCTGCTCGGTGTTCACGTTCCATATCTCGTCGCGTGAGGCCTTGTTGTCCAGCACTGCATCCACGGCGCGCATGGCTGTGAGCATTGAGTGGTCCATGTTGTTGTAGCGGTGCTGCCCGTTGCGGCCTATGCAGTACAGGTTGGGGATGGTGTCGAGATAGTCGCGCAGCACGTCGAGCTGCTTGTAAGTGCCGAAGTAGGCCGGGTAGGCTTTCTTCACCTTGTGCACGGTGGAGTCGATAATCTCGTCCACGCTGTCGATAGCGCCTATCTTGGCAAGCTCGCTTGCAGCAAGTTGCTTGAAGGCGTCCTCGCTCATGTTCCACAGGTCGTCGCCCTCGTTGCAGAAGTATTCCATTCCTATCCACATCGTGCCCTTGTAGTCCTTGATGAGATAAGGCGACCAGTTGTTGAAAATCTGCATTCGTCCCACCTTGACGTCGGGTTCCTGGATGTAGATCCAGGTGTCGGGGATGCGGTTGTCAACGGTCTTTATCTTGGTCTTGTTGACGAAGTTGAGCTTCTTCACGAGCAAGCCTGCGGTGATGAAGTCGCGATAGGGGAGTCCGGAAGCAACCTCGGCCACGGAAGCGGGAACCTCGGCGCCGTGCATCGCTGCCACGAGATCCTTGAGGGGCATCGATGAGAACACGCTGTCGCATGCTATTGTCTCTCGCTCGCCATGGGCGTTGATCACCTCTACGCTTTCCACCTTCTTATCGGTCGTGAGGTTGATGCCCACAACCTTGGTGTTAAGGCTCACGGTTCCGCCCATCGTCTCAATGTCTTGTGCCACACATTCCCACAGCTGGCCAGGTCCCAGTTTGGGATATATGAATTGCTCGATGAGCGATGTCTCCACCTTGCGCTGGTTGATGTGCAGCGTCTTCTGCAACATGTCCTTGATGATGGCTACGATCGACAGTCCCTTGACACGCTGGCTGCCCCAGTCGGCTCCTAGCTGTGATGGGTGCAGTCCCCACACTTTCTCAGTGTAGTTCTCGAAGAACATGCTGTATAGCGGTTTGCCGAAGCGGTTGATGTAAAAATCTTCGAGAGAGTTTTCCTTGCGAGGAAACAGCATAGCCTTGAAATATCCCACACCCACCTTGAAGGTGTTGGCCAGTCCCATGCCGCGCAAGGTCTTGGCGCTCAATGACACGGGGTAGTCAAAGAAGAAACGCGAGTAAAGGATGCGCGACACGCGCGTGCGCAGCAGCATCACTCGGTAATCGTCGTCGGCATTGGGGCCTCCGGGGTTGAGTGGCTTGTCGATGCCGAGCATCATGTCATCGACCGACGGCGTGCCTTGCAAGGGCATGATATTGTCCCAGAAGTCTTGCACCTCTTTCACTTTTGTGAAGAATCGGTGTCCTCCCAGGTCCATCAGGTTGCCTTTGTAGTTGAGCGTTTTAGCGATGCCGCCCACTTGGTCGCATTCCTCAAGCACAATCACCTTGTAGCCGTCATGGGCGAGCAAGCGATAAGCTGCCGTGAGCCCCGCCGGGCCACCGCCTATGATTACTATGGTTTTATTTGTACCTTGAATTGACATGAATTTCCTTTTAATTTACAAAGATAAAAATAAAATCGCAAACCATGAAAAATATTGTCATTTTTTTTACTTTCAGTTGATTTGCGTTATTCTCGTTACTAACGTCATTCACGTCAATCACGATAGTAACGAGAAAAAAAACATCAAGCACATGCCGTTGCTTGTGCTTGATGTAGAGATGTGTCGTTATTTATCAGAGGTATTTCTGGACGGCTGCTTTGAGGTTGTTGCCGTCTTCTACTCTCTGCACGATTTCGCCGTTCTTGATGATGAATGTGGTGGGGACACCGGCCACAGCGTAGGCACCCACGCATGTAGCATACTCTCCCTTTGGCTCATACACGGTGATCCAGGGCAGGCTGCGTGCAGCTTCGTGCCAAGTCACGTTGTCGGGGTCAAGGCTCACCTGGTAGATTTCCAGGCCTCTGCTCTTGTTGGCGGTGTAGATATCGTTGAGCAGTTTGTTGTAAACAGGAGAGAAGTCGGCGTCATAGATGGTGAAGTTGAGCAGCACCACGCTATGTTGCTTGGTCACCTCTGAAAGTTTGAAGTTCTTGCCGGTGTAGTCGTTCAGCTCGATGTCGATGAGAGCGGCCTCGGTTGCCTGGATAGTGTCGGATGGAGCCGATGCTGCACGGCGACGCTGTTGTCCTGCCAGAAGCACGTTCACAAGATACTCGGTGCGCGGGTCGTTGGGACGGAATGAGTTGAAAGAGTTTGCCACGGCGCCGATGATGCGCAGGTCGGAATCATCGAGCGGGTCAAACAACGGGCGGCCGTTAATGTTTTTGTTGATAACATAATAGGCAACGATGCCTGCGGGGTCAACGATGATTTCCTTGGCCAACTTGTCCTTGAAAGCCTTGATTTGGGCAGGCGATGCATTGCTCGAGAGACCTTGTGCTTCCTTGTCGATCTTCATGATCTGCTCGGCATGGTCGCTTCCGCTCAAAGTGAAGTCGGTGTCAAAGGCATTGAATTTAGTGTTGATGGTGAGGTGGTCAAGGCTGTCGATGGGGAAGTAAACGGCCTTCTCGCCCATGCGCAGGCGGTAAATGTTGGGGTAGGCAGGAGCTTCAGCGCTCACGCTGAACTCGCCGTCGCTATCCACGGTGATTGTGTCAAGACCTATCCACATGCCATTGCTTGATTCCTCAAGAATGAGTTTCACGCTATCGGTTGCGCCTTCAACCTTGCCTTCAACCTTGAACTGGTTGCCTGTGCACGAGCACAGCATGGCCACTGCAATTAATGCTAAATATAAATATCTTTTCATTTGTTTAGAGTTTTCTTGAAAATTTTTCGGTTGCGAAATTACAAAAAATCTTGCAACTACACAAAGTTTCTACATTATAGTTTAGAAAAACACGCGTCAACGTGTGATGCAAAGTTGAGCCCGTTAACGTTTTTTGTATCTCATTTTGGGGTAGGTATAAGCGTAAATGCCTAAATTTGCGACGTGATAATAACTGAAATATTCAATTTGATGAAACGAATATACATTTTTTTCCTTCTTATAGTCCTCTGCGTTAGCAGTTGGGCGGCAGGCAACATGCAGTCGCACGGCAGCATTTCGGGCGGCGGTTACCACTTCTGGATTTATACCCCCGACAACTACGACACCAATCAGCCCACACCGGTGATTCTGTTCCTTCATGGCCGTTCGCTATGCGGGCACGACCTTAATCGAGTGCTGCGTTATGGCACCCTCGATGCTATCAATAAGGGGCTTGCCCTCCCCGCTATTGTGCTTGCTCCCCAAAATCCAGGCGAGGCATGGAACCCTGCCAAGCTGATGGCCATTATCGAGTGGACCGAGCAGCATTACAATGTGGATAAGACCCGAATTTATGCCCTGGGCATGAGTTTGGGCGGATATGGCACGATGGATTTTGCAGGTACTTACCCCGACAAGATTGCCGCTGCCATGGCATTGTGCGGCGGATGTTACCTTAAAGACATGAGCGGTCTGGGTGAACTCCCGTTCTGGATTATCCATGGCACAGCCGACCGTGCCGTGGGCATCAACGAGTCAAAGAAAGTGGTTTCTTATCTGCAAAGTGCTGGCAAGACCAAGCAATTAAGGTTTGACTGGCTCCCTGGTGCATCACACGGAGCCCTGGCGCGTGCTTTCTATCTCAAGGACACCTACGACTGGCTGTTTGCCCACACCCTTGCCGATCCCGGACGCCCCGTGGAACGAATGATTGACATCGACAACGATATCCTCAAACAGGCATATAGCGAGCTGCGTGAACTCAAAGCACTTGTCGATGAGGGTGACTAATTTCGCATACAACCATCTTTGGGGCTGCCATGCCTGGTAGTTCCGCTTTCTGATAGTATCAGTTATTTAAATAACTCAGAGTGAGACCCAAGTCTCACTAGTTCTATCACATCACCATTGAACCATATTAACAGGAAATCTCCTTTAATATGGCACTCCATGCAGTTCTTATAATCACCTATAAGTTTATGTGGCCGATATGTCGCGGGTAATTCCTCTTCATGGGATAACATGTTGATAACCTTTACTAAAGCCTTGATTTTAACTGGGTCGTTTTGATATTTCTTTAGATCTTTCTTGAATTGTGTTGAAGGAAAAATCTTTTTCATTTCACGCCTAATTTACTTAGCATTTCTTCAGCCGTATCATACAGTTCAGTTGGCTTGTATTCTGTTCGTTCTTCGGCAGCCTTGAGCGCTGCTGCTGTCACCTCATTTGGTTCTTCGCTACTACATGCTTTGAGTAAAACACTCTCGACATAGTTGTTCAGTGCCCTATTCTCTGTTTTTGCAAGAACTTTAAGTTTCTCGAGTAAGTCCTCACGTAACCTGAAAGATACTTGTTTTCGTGTTGTCATATTTTTGATATTGTTTAGACTGCAAAAGTAATATAATTGTATCACATTTGCAATACAATTCTGTTTTTCTTGTAAAAAACAAAGAGTGTATCACATTGAGGTGACACACTCTTTATGTTAACCGGAGATATACTTGATGTTTCTCGATTGTTGTTTTACTTCAGACCGCGGTTGCGGAGCAGTGCGTCGGCGTTGGGCTCGTGGCCACGGAACTTCTTGTAGAGCACCATGGGGTCATCGGTGTCGCCAGCCTCAAGGATGAAGTGACGGTAGTCGTCGGCAGCCTGCTGGCTGAATGCGCCTTCGGTCTTGAAACGCTCCCAGCCGTCGGCCTCAAGCACCTGTGCCCACAGGTAAGTGTAATAGCCGCAGCTATACTGGTCGTTGTCGAAGATGTGCTTGAAGTAGGGGCTGCGATAGCGGAACTGTACCTCCTCGGGCATGTGCAGGCGGCGAGCCACTGAACGCTCAAACTTCTTCACGTCGATGTCGCCGCACCAGTTGAGCTTGTGCCACTCGATGTCGAGCAATGCTGCGCCCACGAGCTCGGTGGTCATGAAACCCTGGTTGAATTTAGATGACTCCTGGATCTTATCTACGAGTTCCTGGGGAATCACCTCGCCAGTCTTGTAGTGGCGGGCATAGTTTTTCATCACCTCGGGTACCCAAGCCCAATGCTCGTTGATCTGTGAGGGCAACTCCACGAGGTCACGGTCCACGTTGGTGCCTGAAAGACCGCGGAAAGGAGCTTGTGTGAGCATGCCGTGCAGTGCATGGCCAAACTCATGGAACATGGTCTCAACCTGGTCGATAGTAAGCAGTGAGGGGGTCTCGGCTGTGGGAGGTGTGAAGCTTCCCACGTTGTAGATGATGGGGCGCTCGCTATGACCATTGTAGTTATACTCTGACGCCATCTCGCTCATCCATGCGCCTTGGGCCTTGGTGGGACGGGGGAAGTAGTCGGTCATGAACACTGCCAGGTGCTTGCCCTGCGCGTCCTTAACGTCATAGACGGTTACCTCGGGATTGTACTTGGGGGCATCTTTGAGCTCGGTGAAAGTGATGCCGTAGAGTTTGTTTGCAGCCCAGAAGACACCGTTCTTGAGCACGCTGTTAACTTCGAAATAAGGACGAACCTCTTCCTCGTTGAAGTTGAACTTCTGTTCCTTCACCTTGGCTGCGTAATAGTAGTAGTCATAGGGTGCAATCTTGAAGTTGCCGCCGTGAGCGTCGGCATAGGCCTGCATGTCTTTGACTTCTTCCTTCACCTTGGCGATAGCGGGCACGAAGAGCTGCATGAGCAGGTCCTCGGCTGCCTCAACGGTGTGAGCCATCACGGGGTCAACTGCATAGTCGGCAAACGACTCAAATCCCAGCAGCTGTGCCTTGCGCTGGCGCAGCTTGATGAGTTGGTTGATGTTGCTGGAGTTGTTGCGCTCGTTGTCGCGGCTGGCGGTGTTAGTGTAGGTCTCATACATCTCGCGGCGCAGGTCGCGGTCGTCGGCGCTACCCAGCACGTCGAGACGAGTCGAAGCACTTGCGGTGAACGCCCACTTGGCGGGCTGACCCTTCTCGGTGGCCAGACGTTTTGCGTCCTCGACGGTATTCTTTGCAAGTCCGTTCAGGCGGGACTCGTTGTCAACCCAGATGATGCTCTCGGCGATTTCCTTCATCACGTTGTTAGTGAATTTGAGCGATATCTCCGACTGTTTCTTGTTGATTTCTTTGAGTTCGTTCTTCTGTTCTGTGCCGAGGAGTGCACCGTTGCGCACCATGCGCTTGTAGTACTTCTCGGTGAGGCGTTTCTGCACAGGTGTGAGTCCCAGGGCATCGGCGTTGTCATATACCTGCTTGATGCGTGCAAAGAGGCCTTCGTTCATGTAAACGTCATCGTTTTGTGCAGTCATCAAGGGCATGAATTCCTCGGCGATAGCGTGCATCTCGGGGGTGTTGTCACTCTCAACGAGAGCCATGAACACATAAGAAACCTTGTTCAGGGTCTCACCGCTGTTGTCGAGCGCGAGGACTGTGTTCTCAAAGTTGGGCTGTTCCTTGCATGCCACGATGTCGGCAATCTCCTTGTTCTGCTGCTCGATGCCGGCCTTGAGGGCGGGCATGTAGTGCTCATACTTAATCTTGTCAAACGGCGGAATACCATACTTGGTGGTGTAGGCCGTGAGGAAAGGATTGGTTTGTTTCACGTTTTTCTTGCTTGCTGCACTGGCCGCACCGCTCAAGCACAGCACCGCCAGCATGATTAATACAATCTTTTTCATATTATTATTGTTTGTTTGTTGTCGGTAACGATGGGTTAATGTTCCCACCTGAAATAAACTGCAAAGATAGTGATTTTTTTACGAAAGACGAAAAACGAAAGACGAAAAACGAAACTTCCCGACCGACTTCCCCCACAGAGTTACTAGTTTTTTCTCTCGGGGAACTCGGGGAGGATATAATAAAGTGAAAAAAATCCCTTATTCCTGCTTAATCTGTGGCTGCGACTGGGTCACAGGTGTTTCCTGATGTAGAGGATGCCGGCTGTCATGTTGCTGATGGCATGTAACAGTGGCACGCCGTGGTCGCGGTGCAGGCGATAGGAGATGAGAAACACGCGCGGAATCATCGTCCAGGGATAGTCGATGTAGAGGAATGCGCCGCGGGCTTTGAGAGTGCCCGCCTCGCCCACGCGCGTTGATGATGTGGTGAGCCCGTTGTGCGTGACGGCGTAGGCAGGGTAGTATTCGCATTTCAGTCCTGCTGCGATGGCATCGTGGATAAACACTTCTTCCTCACCGCAATGCAGCACAGGTGCCCCCAGGCCGAACAACTCGTTGAACGCTAGCTTGCCCTGCACGCTGCTGCGCCTGAATGCTATCTCAAACGAGGTGACATGGTAGTTCTTGGCAGGCTGCGCCAGGTTGAAATTCTTCTCGGGATAGGCGGTGTGTGTGCCGTGGGCCTTGAATGTGGCGATGTCGAGCTGGCTGTGTGTGGCGAAGATGAGTGCCACGGCAGTGAGGTCTTCGTGGGTGTAGGTGCAGTCGTCGTCGGCAATCATGCACACGTCGGCAGTAGCGTGCTTGATGCAGTTGTTGCGGTTGCGGCTCAACCCGCGCCCCTGCAGGTGTAGCACTGTCACGTCATCGCGAAGCAACGCCTGGGGCACAGACTCCATGGCCGAGCCGTCGCTGTGCTGCCACGACACCAGGTAGCTGATGCCGTCGCGCGACTCCAGCAACATCGATGGAATCCTCTCAATGCCGTTGTCAAGTGTCGATATGAGCAGTTGCAGTGTCATGTATTACAGTTAGTTGTCTTAAAAGTGCCATCAAAGGGACAGTCCCTTTGATGGCGCTTTTGATGCTATTATCTGCTGCCAGAAGTCGAGGTAGCGCTGTGCCACGACAGCTGCAGCGTTGTGCTTTTCCACAAACTCGCGGCTGCTGCGGCTCATCAGCGGCAACAGGTGCTTGTTGTCTATTATCCAGTTGAGCTTGGCCTCGATGTCGCCGTCAACGAGAGGGTTGACGTTGATAACGGGCTGGTTCTCGGTTTCGCCTATCAGCTCGTAATACTCGGGCTCGGCTCCGCTCACCGCCACCAGCCCTTGCGCCATTGCAAGCAACGCGTTGGTGGCAGGGGTGTAGCTGTATAGTTGGTCGAGCAGCACGTGGCTCGAACGCATCATGCCGATGTACTCGCTGTAAGGGACGCGTGTGGCAACGGCCATTTCACATTCGTCGGGACGCTGGGCACACACTTTTTTCAATGCTTCGTGCATGCGGTCGGTGCCCTTGATCACGGTGCGGTCGGGCTGTATGCCTATGAAGAACTTCACCTTGCGAGGCGGCTCGGCCAGTTCGCGCATGGCTATTTCGCTGGTGTTGATGGGTATGCCTGCGTGTATCACGCGGTCGCCCAGCACGGGACGATAGGCAGCATAGTATTCCCACAGGCATGCCACGACGCCATCGATGTGGTCGATCACATAGTCGCTGTATTGCTTCATGAAGGGCTTGCCCCAGTTGTCCTGCTGCTGCGCCTGGTATTCGGGCGAGTTGACGTAGGGCGAGGGCTGGTCGCCCAGGCGGTAGTCGCTGTAGCGGAAGGTGTGGCCGTCGTGGCAGGCGTCGTAATAGACGCGGTCGGTTGCCAGCGCCGAGAGCACCACATGGCCGTTGTGACGCTTGAGGTAGTCGAGCACCCAGCGCACCTTGGCTGGCTTGAGGTCAAGGAAAATCTGACCTGCCAGCTGCACCACGTCAAACCCCCGCATCGAGGGCAGGGCGCGCATGATGTCGAGCACATAGCGCACCGCTCCCAGCGTGCCGGGACGTCGCAGCAAGTTGATGTCGCGGCGGGTGTCCATCCACGTCGATCCGTTGGATGCCACCACCGCTTCGTGCCCCAAGCGCCTGACCGAATCGGCCAGGCAGTTGTGCATATTGCTTGCGTCGCCCACAAATAATACCTTCATAATGTTGCAAAATTAGTCCATTTTTTGCACACTCGCAAAAAATGTAGTACTTTTACACGAATTTATGCAAACTATCTCGATAATAATACCCGTGTACAACCGCGCCCACATCGTGGAGCGCACCCTTGGCTCGGTGCTCGCGCAGAGTCACCGGCCGTTGCAGGTCGTGCTTGTGGATAACGATTCCAGCGACGACTCGCTGGCGGTGCTGCAAGGGTTTGCACAGGAAAATAACACTGATGATTTTCAGGTGAAGGTTGTTACCGAGTCGCATCACACAGCCGGCGCGGCCCGCAACAGGGGTGCGAAGGAGGCGACGGGCGAATGGCTTGTGTTCTTCGACAGCGACGACGAGATGCATCCCGCGCTGGTGGCCGACTATCTTGCCGCCATAGAGCAGGCTGGGGGAGATGTTGATATTGTCTCGACAGGGGCAACCTTGCGATTCCCCGACGGGACTACTCGCGCACTGCCGTTCCACATGAGCGACATCATGGCGGTGCAAATGCTTCACAGCCAGCTTGCCACACAGCGATATGCAGTGCGCAAGGCTTTCTTCGAAAAATGTGGCGAGTGGAACCCCGACCTGCCAGTGTGGAACGACTGGGAGCTGGGAGTGAGGCTGCTGCTGGCTGAACCTCGCATGGCCTACATGGGTAATGAGCGAGTTTTTGTCAACCACAGCGGCGAAGCTAGCATCACCGGCAACAGTTTTAGTGCCAAGGCTGGGCAATGGGAGCACGTTATGGATGTGGTTGAGGAGGAACTGTCAGCTTCCTCTCATCCCGAGGCTACTCGCTTGAAACGATTGCTTGAGTTCAAGCGCGTCACCCTTGCTGCTCTATATCAGCGAGAGGGTTTGCAAGAGCAGTCACAGGAATTGTGCAAGGGAGCATATAGCCGTCTTTGCGACAGTTACAGCAATAGCCTCAAATGGCGTGTGATAGTTGCTCCCATCGTGCGCAAACTCTTTGCTCGCATCGTCAACGGCAAACGAGGCTCGGCAATCATCGCCCGCAAATTACTGTGAGGAATAATTGCTTTTCTAAATCCTTACCAAAGACAAAAACCGAAATCAACCCCTTGTGTATGTGAGGGCTCTCGTTCCTCGAGTCCGATGCCAGTGTTGTATGTTTGAACTATTGAGCAAGCTCATATCATCAGGGGCGGCAGCCCTCATCCCTGCAAGGGGTTTTTATTGTTTTTTTCAAATCGCCCGCAAATTACTGTGAGTTATGCTTGCTTTTCTATGATGCAATCTTCGATATTGCGTGTTTCGCGTGAGATGTTCAAGCCGATGCGGAAGATTTGTTGGCCTGTGAGTTCAAAGGGTAGGGTATAGTCCTTGCTCTTGATTTGGTCAATGGCATCTTGTGCTGATCCGTCAAATTTGAATTCAATGACGTAGCAGAATTTTGGAGTTTGCAATACCATGTCGATGCGACCATAACTAGTGCGATATTCAGCCTGGACATACATGCCTAAGAGTTTGTGCAACAGCCACACCTGGTTTTGGTAATGATTTTCTAAATCTTTGATAAGCTCGTAAGGGGTATCGGCAAACAGGGCCCTCATGCGCAGCACAAACTGGTCAACGTTACCTTGCCTCAAGTCATTTATATAGTTCCGATAGTCAAATGTTGAGTTCGGTTCGTTCTTTTGGATGTAGTATGGTATAAGGAATTTGACGAAACCGTCTTGCACCTCCTTGTTGGGGAACCCTAACCGATATAAATCAAACTCCTTGTCATAACCTTTAATAGTTAAGTAACCGCTCTGGTAGATTACGGGGATGGGGTTGGTTGACTCGGAGTCCACACTATTGAGCACGTCGGCATCAACCTCGGCATTCTCCATGTGGTCAAGATTGTAGTTGTGACGCACAAGCAATGTGGCAAGATAGGTGGGGGTTCCAGTCTCAAACCAGTAGCTCTTGAAAATTCTGTTCTTCA
>JAGHSP010000389.1 GCA_018065815.1 Candidatus Sodaliphilus limicaballi
TTCTAATTATTTTAATTTCTTTCAGTTATTATTAAATCTGCGTTATCCGTGAAATCTGCGCAGGGAGTCCGCAAAAAGTTCTAGTGGTGTATAGCTGCCATGCAAATATATTAATGTGGGTTCTATAAAACCCACTCCAAGATAAACCTAAAACTAAATTTATTTATGCCTAAGATTGCTCAGCGTGGCATCGACATGCCCGCATCTCCCATCCGCAAGTTGGCTCCCTATGCAGTGGCAGCCAAGCAACGCGGCGTGAAAGTTTACCATCTCAACATCGGCCAACCCGACCTTCCCACTCCCCAAGAGGGACTTGACGCGCTCAAGACTGTGGACCGCGCCGTGCTGGAATACTCACCCTCGCAGGGCTACCAGTCTTACCGAGAGAAGATGGTGGGCTACTACGCTAAATACAACATCAACCTCACCCCCGACGACATCATCGTGACATGCGGCGGCAGCGAGGCTGTGCAGTTTGCCTTCATGGCTTGCCTCAACCCCGGCGACGAAATCATCATCCCAGAGCCCGCTTATGCCAACTACATGGGCTTCGCTTGCGAGACCGGGGCAGTGGTGCGCACCATCACCACACACATCGAGGACGGGTTCGCGCTGCCCAGCATCGAGGACTTTGAAAAGGTTATCAACGAGCGCACACGCGCCATCATGATATGTAACCCCAACAACCCCACCGGCACTCTCTACACCCGCGAGGAACTCGAGCAGCTGCGCGACCTGGTGAAGAAATATGACCTGTATCTCTTTGCCGACGAGGTTTACCGCGAGTATGTATATAGCGACACCCCCTATGTGAGCGCTATGCACCTCGAGGGCATCGAGGACCACGTGGTGATGATCGACTCGGTGTCGAAGCGCTACAGCGAGTGCGGCATCCGCATCGGCGCACTCATCACCCGCAACGAGGCTGTGCGTGCTGCTGTGCTCAAGTTTGCCCAGGCACGACTCAGCCCACCGCTCATTGGCCAGGTTGTTGCCGAGGCATCGATCGACACCCCCCAGGAATACCACAAAGCCGTCTATGACGAGTATATCGCTCGCCGCAACTGCCTCGTGGAAGGCCTGAACAAGATCCCCGGCGTTTACTCACCCATGCCCATGGGCGCATTCTACACCGTGGTTTCGCTTCCCGTCGATGACAGCGACGCCTTCTGCCAGTGGTGCCTTGAAGAGTTCAACTACGAGGGCGAGACCGTGATGATGGCTCCCGCTACCGGCTTCTACGCAACAAAGGGCGCAGGCAAGAACCAGGTGAGAATGGCCTACGTGCTCAAGATCGACGACCTCAAGCGCGCACTCATCGTGCTGGAAAAAGCACTCGAGGCTTACAACAAGAAATAAACCGTTTTTCAACCTAATAACACGGCGAGGACACAATCAATGTGCCCCCGCCGCGTTGCTTTATTGTCACTATAAGGCGGGTTCTATAAATTATGTCGAGGCGATTTTGAGAGATGTTTTGAGTAGATTTTTGGTAACGACAAAGTCGTTACACTGCATCGTAACCGATGGTCGAGACCGTCGGAGATA